>NZ_JBFUAZ010000094.1:0-9904 GCF_056406035.1 Polaromonas sp. P1_E1_2
GCCCGACCCGGGCAAGCGCAAGAGCGTTTGCCTGCCCTACAGCGATGGCTCGGCCACCAACTCCTGCGTGGAGGCCTTCAGCGTGACCTTTGTCGACCCTTCCAATACCTACGCGCTCAGCGACCGGGCTACCAAATACGGTCTGCTGTTTATCGGCCTGACTTTTTTGGCCGTGGGGCTGTTCGAGTTCATGAAGTCACTGCGCGTGCACCCGATCCAGTACCTGCTGGTGGGTGCGGCCATGAGCATGTTTTTCCTGTTGCTTGTGAGCCTTTCGGAGCACATGCCCTTTGAAACTGCTTATGCGATTGCCGCCGCCGCCTGTGTGCTTCTGCTGACGTATTACGCCAGCCACATGCTGGGCCGCTGGTCGCGCGGCCTGCCGTTTGGCCTGGGCATCGCCACGCTGTACGGCATGCTGTTTGTGCTGCTGCGGATGGAGCAAACAGCCTTGCTGCTGGGTGCAGTGGCCTTGTTCGCCGTGCTCGCGGCCATCATGATGCTGACGCGGCAGGTAGATTGGTACGCACGGTTCAAACAGGCTGAACCGGTCAAACCTGAACCGGCAAAGGTGGCCGCGTGATGCGCGCGCCGCGGTTAGAAATGCAGCTCGACCCGCAACCCGGGCTGCGTGTTGCGCACCACCATGCGCCCGCCGTGCAGCAGCATGATCTGCCGCACGATGGCCAGCCCCAGGCCCGAGCCTTTGGTGTGTCCGTCGGGCCGCACGGTCGAGAAAAAGCGCTCGCCCAGGCGGGGCAGGGCGTAGTCCGCCACGCCGGGCCCGGCATCTTGCACGGCGATGAAGTCTGGCCCCGCTTCCAGGGTGATCGCCGAGCCCTCGGGTGCGAACGAGCGCGCGTTTTCCAGCAGGTTGCTCAGCGCCAGGCCCAGCAAGCCGGGCTCCGCATGCACGCCGGCATGTTCCGGACGGATTACGACTTTGATCGCATGCTGGGTCCGGCCGGCGCCGGTCTCCAGCTCAAAAGACTGGAGGAAGCCGGCCCACGCAAGGCGCTCGCGCTCTACCTCTGTATGGCGCTGCTCCAGCTTCGTCAGCTCGAGCATGCGGTCCACCAGCGCCTGCATGCGGCCGGACTGGGCCAGTACCTGCCCGGAAAACTCGCGGCGCGCGTGTTCGGGAAGCTCGTCCTGCAAGAGCTCGCCTGCGCTGCGGATCGCGGCGAGCGGGCTCTTGAGCTCATGGGTCAGGGCGCGCACGTAATCTTCTATGTACTCGTGGCCCTCCAGCTTCAGGCGCATGGCATCGACTGCCATGGCCAGATCGCCAAGCTCGCCCGGTATCTGCGGAACCGCGGGTTTCTCGCCCTGGCCGACGGCGTTGGCATAGCGGCGCAGCTTGCGAATGCTCCACACCACCCACAGCGTCACGGCCACACCGATGGCCAGCGACAACACCAGCAACAGCAGGCCGCTTAGGAAAATCTTCCGTTCGGCCCGGTCAATGAAGGCCTGGATGGTGGCCATCGGCTTGGCGACGGTCAGCACGCCGATGATTTTGCCGTCCTGCTGCACCGGCGCGGCGACGTACATTACGGAGCTGCGGTCGTCCTGCTGCACTTCACGGGTGGCGCGCGCGCCGTACTCGCCGCGCAGCGTGCGGGCCACATCGCGCCAGCGCGAATAATCCTGGCCGGTCGCCACGTTCTCCGAGTCAAACACCACCTTGCCGGCGGCGTCGGTCACGTACACCCGGAAGTCCAGCGATTGCTTGGCCAGGCCCCAGATCTGCGCGTCAATCGGCCGCTGCGCGTAGTTGCGCACATGGCCGGCGAAGCGCCCGTTGGCGATGGCGCCGGCCGACAGGTCGTCGCTGGCCAGTTCGGCGAGGATGTTGGCGGTGTCCACCATCATGTCTTCCATGACCTCCCGCACGCTGGGCT
This sequence comes from Polaromonas sp. P1_E1_2, assembly GCF_056406035.1. Taxonomy (NCBI): domain Bacteria; kingdom Pseudomonadati; phylum Pseudomonadota; class Betaproteobacteria; order Burkholderiales; family Comamonadaceae; genus Polaromonas; species Polaromonas sp. P1_E1_2. The sequence goes on from NZ_JBFUAZ010000094.1 coordinate 1,905, forward strand.
TGACCTCTGCCATGAAGACACGCAGCACAAAAAAAGCAGCAAGGCCCGTGACCAGAAAAAAACCGAACAGCAGCCGTATGCCCAGGCGCATGTCAGCTGCCTTTGGTGCGATTGATATCCAGGGAGTAACCCATGCCACGGTGTGTGACGATGTAGTCATGCTCCGGCGCTGCTTCCTGCAGCTTCGCACGCAGGGTTTTGATGTGGGTGTCTACGGTGCGGTCTGTGCTGTCCGAATCCGTGCCCCAGACCGCAGTGAGCAACTCATCACGCGAACGGATGCGTTCGCGGTGACGCAGCAGCTCGGCCAACAGGCCGAATTCGCGGCGCGTCAGGTTGAGTGGAAGGCCATGCAGGTTTGCGCGTTGGCCCGCGGTGTCAATCACGAAAGGACTGGCGCCAGCCGGCGCCGCTGCAGGGGCAGGCATGCGCGCGCGCCTGAGCAGGCTGCGCACGCGCGCCAGCAACTCGCGCGGACTGAAGGGTTTGCTCACATAGTCGTCGGCGCCCAGTTCCAGCCCGAGCACACGGTCGATCTCCTCGCCCTGCGCGCTCAGCATCAGCACCGGCAGGCTGCCGGCGGCGCGCAGTTCGCGGCACAGATCGAAACCGCTGCCATCGGGCAAGCCGACATCCAGGATCACGGCGTCGGGCAGCTGCAGCGCAAGCTGGCGGCGCGCATCGCCCAGCAGCAGGCTGTGTGTCACGGTGAGGCCGTCGCGCTCCAGTGTGTAGATGATGGACCGGGCAATCGCCGGGTCGTCTTCAACAAGAAGAATGCGCGCGCCGGCCATCAGCTTCTCAGGATAGGGAAGAGTTTTCCTAGACCACCGGCCATCACCTCGACCGCCAACGCGGCCAGGATCAGACCCATCAAACGTGTCATGACGTTGATACCGGTTTTTCCCAGCACGCGGGCAATCGGCTCGGCCAGCGAAAAGCTGATGGCAGTCACCAGCGCAATCACCACACCGTAGCCGACCAGCGCGGCAACCTGCAAGGCCGTCTGGGCCTTCTCTGCGTAAATCACCACGGTCGACATGGTGGCCGGGCCGGTCAGCAGCGGAATGGTGAGCGGCACCACCGCGATGCTGGCGCCGCGCGCAGCCTTCTCGGCGCCGTCTTCCATTTCATTGGTCAGGGGTTTGGCTTCGGCCGGTTGCGCATTCAGCATGTTCATCGAGCTGATCAGCAGCAGCATGCCGCCGCCGACCTGGAAGCTCGCCAGCGAGATACTGAAGAAGTCGAGGATCTGCAGGCCCAACAGCGCGCTGATGGCGATAACGACAAAAGCCGAAAAGGCTGCAACCAGGATGGTGCGGCGGCGCTGCTCGTCGGAGAAGCCCTGCGTGTAGTGGATAAAAAACGGCACGATGGCCAGCGGGTTGACGATGGCCAGCAGCGTGACAAGCGGTTTGAAATCCATCGTTTTTCCTTAGAGGCAATTCAAGTGGCAAGCCCAAAAGCGGGCTAGCCAGCACATTCCAGCCGGGGCCGCGGAACCGGCTTCGCCGGGCCGCAGGCGCAGCGCCCCCTCGGGGGGCAGCGCATTACGCGAAGCGAAAAGCGTGGGGGCACTACCTCCCTCCGGCGACGTCGAGCAGTGCACCTGTTGTATAGCTCGCATTGTCGCCGAGCAGCCAGACAATCGACTCCGCCACTTCGCCAGCGGTACCCGGCCGCTGCATCGGCACCAGCGGCGCCAGTTCACGGGCCCGGTCGGGCAAGCCGCCCGAAGCGTGAATGTCGGTGTCGATGATGCCCGGGCGCACGCCGTTCACACGAATGCCTTCGGTGGCCACTTCCTTGGCCAGCCCGACCGTGAAGGTGTCGATGGCGCCCTTGGCGGCTGCGTAGTCCACATACTGGCCGGGCCCGCCCAGCCGCGCTGCGGCGCTCGAGACGTTGACGATGGCGCCGCCCGCACCGCCGTAGCGCGTGCTCATGCGTTTGACGGCTTCGCGTGCGCAGAGGAACGAGCCGAACACATTGATCTCGAACATGCGCCGCACCCTTTCCAGCGTCATGGCGTCAACGCGGCTGGTGCGGTCCACCACGCCGGCATTGTTGACGAGGCCGTCCAGCCGGCCGAGCTTGGCATCCACTTTTTCAAACATGGCCAGCACCTGCGCCTCGTCGGCCACGTCGGCCTGAACCGTGATGCCCTGGCCGCCGCCCTGGCGGATCTGCCGCACCACTTCGTCGGCTGCCAGCGAGTTGCTGGTGTAGTTGACGGCCACCGCCCAACCCTGGCGCGCCGCGAGCAGGGCGCATGCGGCGCCTATGCCGCGCGAGCCGCCTGTGATCAAAACAACTTTTGACAAACCGGACCTCCTGCAGAAAATGGCAATCCCGGGTAAAAACGGGGATTGCATCGGGTCAATGTACTTGAACAGGCCCCCAAAACCGGAGACGATCATGAGCACCGTTGTGGATTATTACTTTACGCCGCAAAGCCCATGGACTTATCTGGGCCACGAACGCTTTGCGCAGATCGCCCGCGCAGCGGGCGCTACCGTGAATGTGCTGCCYATCGATCTGGGCGGCAAGGTGTTTCCCATCTCGGGCGGGTTGCCGCTGGGGCAGCGTGCGCCGCAGCGCCAGGCCTACCGCCTGCTGGAATTGCAGCGCTACTCAGACTACCTGCATGCGCCGCTGAACCTCAAGCCCAAATATTTCCCGGTGTCGGGTGATGAGGCCTCGCGCCTTATCATCGCCGTGGACCTGCATGACGGCAGCGAAGCCGCGATGAAAATCGGCGGCGCGATCTTCAGCGCCGTGTGGGTGCGCGAGCGCCACATCGCCGACGAAAAAGTGCTGGCCGAACTGCTCGCCGAATGCGGCTTGCCGGCCGGGCGGCTGGAGCAATCCTTCAGCCAGGCAGTGCAGGAGCGCTACGAAGCCAATACCCAGCAGGCGATCGACGCCGGCGTGTTCGGTGCGCCCAGTTATGTCATCGACGGCGAACTGTTCTGGGGGCAGGACCGGCTCGATTTCGTGGAGCGAAAGCTTAAGGCCGGGGCATAAACCGCTGGCCGTTTCCCCTCCAGTTTCCCTTCATCCACACCGATCAACCAATTCAACGGAGCATCCATCTCATGGGCCAATTCACCAACCTCACCGCCGCCGACGGCTTCGTCGTGCCGGCTTATGTGGCGAAACCGGAAGGCAAGCCGCGCGGCGGCATCGTTGTTGTGCAGGAAATTTTCGGCGTCAACTCGCACATCCGCGGCGTGACGGACCGCTTTGCGGCGGAAGGCTACCTGGCAGTGGCGCCCGCCACGTTCGAGCGTGTCAAGCCTGGCGTCGACATGGGTTACAGCGAGGCGGACATGAAGATCGGCTTCGAGCTGAAAACCGCTGTCAGCGCGCTGCCGGGCGCCGGTGTGCTGCAAGACATCCAGGCGGCGATTGACCACGCGGCCAGGGCCGGTGGCGGCAAGGTCGGCATCATCGGGTTTTGCTGGGGCGGTCTCTTGACCTGGCGTGCGGCCTGCCTGCTCAAGGGCTTGTCCGCAGCCGTTCCCTACTACGGCGGCGGCATCACGGCCGAGGAGGAAATCGCGCGCCAGCCGAAATGTCCGGTCATGGCCCATTTCGGTGACCAGGACCACTGGATCCCGATGGAAGGCGTTGAAGCCTTCCGCAAGGCGCACCCGGAAGTCGAGGTGCATGTGTACCAGGCCAACCACGGCTTCAACTGCGACCAGCGCGGCTCCTACAACGAAGCGGCGGCGAAGCTGGCACGCGAACGTTCGCTGGCGTTCCTTGCCGCCAAACTGGCCTGACCGTGCGCCCTGTCTCCGGATTCAAGCCTTTTCGGGTTGCAGCCCTTTGCGGATGTGCGCGAGCAGCTATTATTTTGATAGCGTTTTCGGCGACTGCCCGAGCGGCCGACTACGCCGGTCCGTTGTTTGACACGCACCTGCATTACAACGAAGAGGCCTGGAACGGAAACAGCGGTCCACACTCGCCAGCTGATGTTCTTGCGCGCATGAAGCGCAACGGCGTCAAAGCCATCGTCGCCAACTCCCGGCCCAACGACGGCACGAAGTCGCTGGCTGCCATGCCGGAAACGCGCAAGGCCGGCGTTACCGTGGTCCCGTTTATCCGCCTGTACCGTAACCGCGCTGACTATGACAACTGGTTTCGCGACGAATCCATTTACGAAATGGTGGAAGCCGAGTTTGCGCGTGGCGTCACGGGCGACCAGGCGGGGCCTTACAAGGGCATCGGTGAATTTCATTTGTACGACAGCGCCAATGCCAGCGGACCCGTGGCCAAAAAGCTCATACAGTTCGCTGCGAAGAACAAGCTGGCCGTGCTCTCGCACGTAGACGACACGGCGATCGACTTGTTGATGGCCCACGCACCGGATGCGCGGCTCATCTGGGCGCACACCGGCATAGGCGGCGCACCGGTGGCACGTGTTGATGCGCTGCTGGGCAAATACCCGCAGTTGATGGGTGAGCTGTCCTATCGCCCCGGCCTGACCTGCGAAGGCGGAAAGCTGTGTGCGGAGTGGCGCACGCTGCTGCTCAAGTACCCAGGCCGCTTCATGATCGGTTCCGACACCTGGGTCAACCAGCGCTGGTTGTATTACGACGAACTCATGAAGGGCTACCGCASCTGGYTGGGYGATTTGCCAGCCGAYGTGGCCCGCAAGATCGCCTGGRGCAATGCGGCCGGTATCTTCGGTCTGTAAAACCCACCCCCGTCCAGGCTCACTGCGTGTAGCCTGTTCCCCCTCGAGGGGGYGGCGCCTGCGGTCTGGCAAAGCCAGTCCCGCGGCACCTTGCTTGCAGATGCGGGGAGAAGCGTGGGGCACAATATTCAGATGTACTTTCTGCACTTCTCTCCCAGTTCCGCCGCCATGGCGCCCCACATCCTGCTCCAGGAACTGGGCGTGCCGTTCGAAAAAGTCCTCGTCGACACCAGCACCGGCGCGCACCGGTCGGAGGCTTACCGCAAGCTCAACCCCAATGGCCTGATCCCGACGCTGGTCGACGGTGACCTGGTGCTGTATGAAACCGCCGCGATCTGCCTGCACCTGTGCGATACGCATCCCGAGGCCGGTCTGGCCCCAGCCGTCGGCACCACCGAACGCGCGCATTTCTACAAATGGTTGATCTGGTTGACCAACACCATGCAGTCGGCGCTGATCATTTATTTCTACACCGACCGCTGGATGAACCCTGGCAACGACCCCGGCGTAGCCGAGTTGAAGTCGCACGCCGAAGCCAAAGTCGGCCTGATGCTGGACCAGCTGGACGCGGAGCTGGCAAGGCTGGAGAAAATCCATGACCAACCCTGGCTGTTGGGTGCGGCGTATTCGGCCGTGGATATCTATGCGCTGACGCTGTGCCGCTGGACGCGCAACTTTGCGTCGTCGCCGGCACGCAACCGGCCCCACCTCGGCCCCTACCTGCAGCGTGCGCTGGCGCGGCCTGCCGTGATCAAAGCCTTCCACGCCGAAGGGCTGGCCCAGCCTTGGGTCTGAGTCTCTAAGCTTTCGCCGCAGATGGGTTGTCGCGCTGCGCCTGCTCGATCTGGGCGACCAGCTTTTCGGGGTCGGTGTTTTCCTTGAGGATGGGAATGTCCGGGTCGCCCTCGATGTTGGCGCCTACCTTTTTGGCGATGCGCTCCAGGATCTGGATCATCTTGGTGTTTTCCTGCTCGGTCAGCAGGTTGATCTGCAGGTCAAGCTGGTTGCGCCGGTCACTGATGCGCAATTCATAGTTCTGGCTGATCAGGATAAAAGACGAGAGGAAGATGGCTTCCAGTGACACCATCAATGTGAGGAAGGTGAAGGGGTAGGGGTCGAAATGCGCCAGCCCCGGCCATGAATTGAAGCTGATCCAGAACGCAAACGCAGCCACGTGCATCCAGACAAAAGGCATGGAGCCGCAAAAGCCGGCGACAAAGGCGGCGATGCGGTCAGCCCGGCTGCGGTTGGCCAGTGCCGTTTCTTCCACGCGCCGCATGGCTTCGACATTTTCGCGCGTCAGGTCATCGGCGCAGGTTGTATGGCCGTTCAGCGCCTTCTTGCCGGCTTGATTGCTCATGGGACATCCTTTTCGGGGTGCTGCTACCCACTCCTGCAGGTCAGCTTCGTGCCAGCTTGCCGGTGAGGAGAAGCGCGTCGGGCACTGCAGCGCCGTTGGCCGTATTGTCAAAGATGCACCAGACGCCGGCGTCGGACGCCGCCGCAAGCTCAAGCCGGACGGCAAGCGTATCCAGCACATCGGGTGCATAGGCCGAGTAGTACATCTTCGGCGACCCATGCAGCCGCACATAGACCAGGCCGGGATGTCCACCCGGCTGGGCGGCTGTGTCAAACAGAACCGGGTCGGCCAGGACGCGGGCCACCTTCATGGCCTTGAGCAAGCCGTCGGCCGCTGGTGTGAACCAGCTGACATGGCGCGGCTCCAGCGCAACGCCGCCGGCATGGCGTTGCCGCAGTGCGGTGAGGAAGCTTGTGGCCGTTGCTGGATCAAAAGCCAGGCTGGGCGGCAGCTGCACCAGCAGGCAACCGAGTTTGTCGCCCAGGCAGCGGACCTGTGCCAGGAAAGTATCCAGCAGGGCATCGCAGCGGCGCAGCCGTTGTTCGTGCGTGATGGCTTTGGGCAGTTTAACGGAAAAGCGGAAATGCGCCGGTACCGTGGCCGCCCACCGCGCATAGGTGGCCGGCTGGTGCGGGCGGTAGAAGGAAGAATTGATCTCGACCGCATTGAAACGGGCGGCATAGCGCTCAAGGTGGCTGCCGTCCGGCGGGAATTCGGGCCAGGTGTCGCGCGGCAGGCTCCAGCCTGCGCAGCCAACCTTCACGCCGCAAGGATTGTGAGGCCGGGTTTCAGGCTGCATGGCGGCAGATCGCGGCAGTGGCTTTCGGGAACCGTTGCGGGCGCCGTGTCAGCGGCGCGTCCTGGCCAGGTACTGCTTGCGCCAGAACACCGTGGCGACCACCACGACGATCAGGACCATGAACCCGAAGGTCCACCAGAAACCGGTGGATGCGTGAAGAAAGGGCATGAATTCGAAGTTCATGCCGAAGAACCCGGTGATCAGGTTCAGCGGCAGGAAGATGGCGGTGAGCGCTGTCAGCGTGCGCATGATGTCGTTGGTGCGGTTGCTTTGCGCCGAGAAATGCATTTGCACCGCGGTTTCGGCGCTTTGCTCCATGCGGCGCACATGGTGCACCACACGCTCGATGTGTTCGAGCACGTCGCGTGAGCGGATCTTGAGCAGCTCGCGTTCGCGCACTGCGGCGGGTGTGCCGCCTTCGGGCCAGGTTTCAATCGAATCGATCCAGTCCTGCAGAGCGGCCCGCTGGTCTTCGCAGATTTCATCGAGGTGGTGCATGGCCAGCCGCGCATCGAGCACCGAGCTCCAGTTGGTAAAGCGCGTGCCGGGCCGCAGCAGTTCGGACTGCCAGTGGTCGAGCTGGCGCGTGAGCTCGCGCCGCAGCTCGAGGTAGCCGTCGACCATCTGGTTGACGATGCGCAGCATCAGGTCGGCGGGGCTGGCGGGCAGCTTGACGCCGCTGGAGCGCGACTCCGCCGTGGTGGCGTTGAGCAGGCGGGCCGCGTAGGCATCGCGCACCGCGCAGTCGGCAGGGTGCACCGTCAGCACCACCTTGTCAAACACGGCAAAACCGACCGGGCTGGTGTCGATGCGCTTGAGGACCGGCGGGCCGCTGCGTTTCATGCGCTCGTGCAGCGGTTCGCCGGGCTGGCTGAGGTCGGTTTCGCTTTGCCCGGCCGCCAGGCGGCGGAACACCAGGATGTCGTACTGCGAGGTGTAGTCGTAGTGCGAAGGGAGCTGGTTGTTCAGCAGGTCGGCCACATGCAGGTCGACCAGCTGGGTGCCGCACAGCGTTTGCAGCGCCGCCTGGACCTGCGCCTGCATCACCTCGAACTCGCGGCGGGCGCAGGCAATCCAGACAAAACCCTGCGCCGGCAACTGGGCCGGCAGGGTGTCTGTCTCGATGATGCCCTGGG
>NZ_JBFUAZ010000095.1:0-9847 GCF_056406035.1 Polaromonas sp. P1_E1_2
CATTTCACCCTCAGCGATTTTGATTTCACGCTGCCCGAAGAACTCATCGCCCAACACCCTGCCGCCCAGCGCAGCGGCTCGCGCCTGCTTGACGGGCGTGAAGACCTGCCAGTGGACCGACGGTTCACCGAACTCCCCGGCCTGCTGCTGCCGGGCGACCTGCTGGTGTTCAACGACACCAAAGTCGTCAAAGCCCGGCTCTTCGGCCAGAAAGCCAGCGGCGGCAAACTGGAACTGCTGATCGAACGCGTGCTGTCGCCCCACGCGGATGCCGGCCATGAAGTCGCCGCCCACATGAAGGTCAGCAAAAAGCCCCTGCCGGGCGCGGTGCTGCAAATGGACGGTGGCTTCACCGCCACGCTGCTGGGCCGCTGGCCCGAGGAAAGCGGGCCACTTTACCGCTTCCGCCTGAGCAGCGATCCCTACGCCCTGATGGCGCAGTATGGCCACGTACCGCTGCCGCCCTACATTACCCATACCGACTCCGCGGACGACGAGCAGCGCTACCAGACGGTGTTTGCCAAAAACCCGGGCGCCGTGGCCGCGCCCACCGCGGCACTGCATTTCGATGAAGCCATATTGGCGCAGCTCGAAGCGCGTGGCATCCGGCGCGCCAGCGTGACGCTGCATGTGGGTGCCGGCACTTTCCAGCCCGTCAAGGCCGAAAACATTGCCGACCACACCATGCATTTCGAACGTTTTGAGATTCCCGTAGCGACGCAACAGGCCATCGCCGCCTGCAAGGCGCGTGGCGGCCGCGTGGTGGCCGTGGGCACCACCACCGTGCGGGCGCTGGAGTCGCACGCCAAATTCGGTCCCGACTGCAACGACACCAACATCTTCATCACCCCGGGCTTTGAATTTGCCGTGGTAGACCTGCTGCTGACCAACTTTCACCTGCCCAAAAGCACGCTGATGATGCTGGTCAGCGCGTTTTCAGGCTACGAACACATCATGGCGCTGTACCGGCATGCGATTGCCGGGCGATACCGCTTTTTCAGCTATGGCGATGCCATGCTGCTGACCCGTAAAACCCCTCTGGGGAACACCTGAGGGTGCCTGAATCTCCCCGCGTACACCTGCGACAATCCCAAGATGCTCGAATTTGAAGTTCTGAAGACCGATGCTCCGGCTGGCGAAGGCGCCGGCGCCTACCTCGGTTCCTACGCCCGGCGCGGCAAACTGACGCTCAACCACGGTGTGGTGCAAACCCCCATCTTCATGCCCGTCGGCACCTATGGCACGGTCAAAGGCGTGATGCCGCAGTCACTGCACGACATGGGCGCGCAAATCATCCTGGGCAACACCTTTCACCTCTGGATGCGCCCAGGCCTCGACGTGATGCAGCAGTTCGGCGGCCTGCACAAGTTTGAAAGCTGGAACAAGCCCATCCTCACCGACAGCGGCGGTTTCCAGGTCTGGTCGCTGGGCGAGATGCGCAAGATTTCGGAAGAAGGTGTGAAGTTCGCCTCGCCCGTCAACGGCGACAAGCTCTTTTTGACGCCCGAGATCTCGATGCAGATCCAGACCGTGCTCAACAGCGACATCGTGATGCAGTTCGACGAGTGCACGCCCTACGACACCAAGGGCCATATCACCACCGAAGGCGAAGCGCGCAGCTCGATGGAGCTGAGCCTGCGCTGGGCCAGCCGTTGCATTGCCGAGTTCAAGAAGCTTGAAAATCCCAACGCGCTCTTCGGCATCGTGCAAGGCGGCATGTTTGAGAACCTGCGCCAGGAATCACTTGATGCCCTCGTCGAGCTGGAATTGCCCGGCTATGCGATTGGCGGCGTGAGCGTGGGTGAGCCCAAGGAAGAAATGCAGCGCATCATGGCGCACACGCCGCATCGCCTGCCGACGAACAAGCCGCGCTACCTGATGGGTGTGGGCACACCCGAAGATCTGGTCGAAGGCGTGGCAGCCGGTGTTGATATGTTTGACTGCGTGATGCCGACGCGCAATGCGCGCAACGGCCACATGTTCACGCGCTTTGGCGACCTGAAGATCCGCAATGCGCGCTACAAGACGGAAGACCAACCCGTTGATGCCACCTGCAGCTGCTACACCTGCAAGAATTTCTCGCGCGCCTACATGCACCACCTGGACCGCTGCGGCGAAATGCTGGGCCCCATGCTGTCGAGCATCCATAACCTGCATTACTACCTGAATCTGATGCAGGAAGTCCGCGACGCACTGGACGCCGGCCGTTTTGGCGAATTCACCGCGCAGTTCCACGCTGACAGGCAGCGGGGCGTCTGATGAACATCAACCTGCAACGCTGGATTGACCGCTGGGTCGGCATACCGCTGTGTGCTGCGGTATCGGGCGTCGATGCCGTGATGCGGCAATTCCGCTCCGGCGCCGACCCCGCGCCGCGCGCCATCGTGGTGATTTTGCTGTCGGAGATGGGTAGCCTGGTGCTGGCCCACGACATGTTCACGCGCCTGAAGCAGCGCTACCCCGACGCACCGCTGCACGCCCTGCTCTTTGGCAAGAACCGCGAAATCCTCGACCTCATGCAGGTGGTGGACCCGGCCAACGTGCACACGGTGGATGACAAGTCGCTGGGCGGCCTGCTGTCCAGCCTGTGGAAGGCTATTGGCGAGCTGCGGCGCGCGAATGTTGACGTGGCGATTGACTGCGAGCTGTTCTCGCGCATCAGCAGCCTGCTGTCGTATGCCAGCGGCGCGCGCATCCGCGTGGGCTTTCACCGCCACACGCAGGAAGGCCTGTACCGCGGCTCGCACATCAACCGGCCCGTTCCCTACAACCCTTACCAGCACATCAGCGCGCAGTTTCTGACATTGGCGCGCGCGATTGATTCCACCGCCGTTCCGAAATCCAAACTGCCCGCGAATCTGGCCGCGGCAGGCATCGGAAAACCACCGCCGCACATACAGCTGGATGCGGCGCTGGTGCCAGGCATCCATGCGCGATTGGCGCAGGACTTTCCCGCGATTGCCGGCAAGCCCCTGGTGCTGGTCTACCCGGGCGGGGGCATCCTGCCGATCCGTGCCTGGCCATTGGCTTCCTACACCGCGTTGTGCGAAGGGCTGGTGGCCGACGGCTGCGCCGTGGCCGTGATYGGCCTGAAAGACGACCAGGCRCTGGCGCAGCARCTGGTAGCCAAYGTGCAGGCGGCCTTCCCCGGCAGCCCCGTGATTGACCTGACCGGCTATACGCGATCCATTTCCGAACTGCTGGCGCTCTTTCATGTGGCACGCCTGCTGGTCACCAACGACGGTGGGCCTGGGCAGTTCGCGGCGCTCACGCCCATCTGGACACTGATGCTGTTTGGCCCCGAGACACCGGGCCTGTATGCGCCGCTCACACCGCAGTGCCATTCCTTTTACAGCCAGTGGCCGTGTTCGCCTTGCCTCACTGCCTACAACCACCGCTCGTCGTATTGCGACGGCGACAACCAGTGCCTGAAGGTCATTGCGCCCGAAACCGTACTGGCCAAGGCGCGCGAGTGCCTGGCAACGCCCTGACCCCATTCCGATGACAACACTCCGATCCATAGCAGAGGCTGTCATCAGCCGCCTGCCTGAGCGCCTGCAACCCATGGTGCGCTGGCGCTTCATCAAGTTCGGCGTGGTGGGCGCCAGCGGCACGGTGGTGAATGTCRCCGTGCTGTATGTTGCCCAGGAATTCCTGTTCAGCCACATTGCCGACTTCCATTCCCGGCTGAACTACTCCATTGCGCTGGCCATCACGATCGCCACCATCAGCAACTTTTACTGGAACCGGCGGCTGACCTGGCGCGACCGCAAGCATGAAGTGCACCACTCGGCACTTTTCCTGTTTTCAAAGTACGTGATGGCGGCCGGCCTGGCCATCGTGCTGCAGTCACTGCTGACCAAATGGCTGGCGCTGTACATGCACTACATCCTGGCCAACGTGCTGGCGATTGCCTTGTCCAGCGTGTGTAACTTTGTGGCCAATGACCGCATGACATTTCGCCGCCGGCGCGCGAAAATCGTGGCCCCTGACGCCGACGGCGCTGCGCCGCCCTCCACCGATACCCATGACAAGCCCTGAGTCCCTGAAAAATCGTATCCCGGCCCACCGCATCTGGATAACGCTGGCGCTACTGGTCGCGCTGGCTTACCTGTTTGGCCTTGCCGGTGACCACATTCCGCGMAAYGGCGAYGAGCTGGTCTATGCCCATATCGCCCGGCTGACGGCYGCGACCGGCAAGTGGCTKCCRCTGGTCAGCTCCTACGATTTCATGCGCAACACCAAGCCRCCCGTGCTGTTYTGGCAGGCGATGGTCGCCGGCGGATGGGGCGGGCACTGGACGCTGCTCAACCTGCGCCTGCCGAGCGTGGTCTATACGTGGGCAATTTCGCTCATGGTCGGGCTGCTGACCTGGAAGATCGTTCGCAACACGGCCACATCCACCGGCACTGTCGCTGAAGAGCCGGTCAGCCAGGCCGCTTCAACCGATAGCAGCCGCCATGCCCTGACGATGGGCGCCATCGCGGCCATCGTGTACCTGTCGTTCTTCAGCACCTACCGCTATGGCAGGCCTTACCTCACCAGCGCACCCGAAACTTTCTGGCTGTTTGGGGTGTTGTTTGCCGTTGCCTGGGCGCCGGCAAAGTTGCTGGCCTCGCGCTGGAAATTTCCATTGCTCGCCGGCCTGGCCATCGGCATAGGCTGCCTCTACAAATCGTTTGTCATGGTGGTGCCGGTCGGGTTCGGCCTGGCCCTGTGCTACCAGGTGCTGGGTGCTCAGAAAGCTCCTTGGGAAATTTCCCGGGCCGGGATCATCACCGACGGTATCAAGGTCACAGCCATCTGCGTGCTGGCACTCGCAATCTTCGGATTGTGGTTTGCCATTGACCCGCAACCAGGAGAAGTCTGGCGCGAGTTTGTCGTCGGCGAAAACGCCGGCAAGATGAATTCGTCCAAGGGCTACTTCGCCATCGCGTTCAGCGGCAGCAGCGGCGTGTTGACGATATTGACGGGTTACTTCTCCAACGCCCTTTTCCTGCTACCCGTTGCCGTGGGCTGCTTTGTGGCGGCGTGGCGCGCCTGGCGGCAGCGCAAGGGCACTGGCAAGACCATCAGCGATGCAGAAAAAGCCATGTGGTTCTGGATGCTGGCCTTTGCGCTGGTGTTCATGGTGCCCACCCAGCGCTCCACCCGCTACCTGATCCCCGCCATGCCCGCGCTGGCCGTACTGATCGCGTTGTACTGGGAGCGCATCTCGCGCATCTGGTTCAGCCTGACCTTGCTGATCTGCCTGGGCGGCGCGCTGGCCATGGGACTGATCGGCTTTGGCGGTGTGCGGGCCACACAGGATTCCTGGCTGTACTCACCGCTCTACTGGCTCTTTATAGGGGTTCTGGCCGTGGCGTGTATTGCGGGCATGGTCAGGCGCGAGCTGACGCGCCCGATCGCTGCGATGAGCAGCTTCGCCGTACTCATTGCGCTCGCATGGGTGACCCTGCCCTTCAACGGCGACATGGGCCATTTCCGCCCCGATACTGATGCATTGCTCAAAGGCCAGTCCGTGTCGGTGCCGAGCAACTTCAACGGGCACTTTGAGCGCTACGAGTTCATCATTCCGGGCGCCAAAATCGTTCCCTACTTTGCCGCGCAGCCGGTGGACTACGAGGACRTGAATGCCCTGTTCAAGAACACGCGCTACGCCCTGGTGCAGCGCCGTGCCGGGCAAAAGCCCTGCGACGGTTGCCGCATCATCGACCAGCGCTGGGACCTGCGCTCACGGCAGGACGAAAAAGAAGGCACGCTGGGCGCGTTCAAGTCGCCCGAAACCTTCTGGTACGCCCGAGAATACCTGGTCGAGCGCGCCGCGCCCTGAGCGTCCGCTGATTGTTCTGTTCATTCCAAACCCGTATTTGACTGGAGCCCTGCGCATGCCGAAAACCTCACCGCAGGCCACGATGGCCCGACTGCTATCCCTGGTGACTGTCCTGGGCAGCTTGCTCCTTGCGCTTGGCGGCTGCGCCACGGCCATCAAGCCGCATGCGGAGACGGGTGCGCCTATGCTGGGTTTTCAGAACATGGCTCTGAACCCGGGCAATGGTGGAGAGCTGATCAGGCCCGACGTCCTGCTGCCGGGCGACATCATCCTCACCGCTGAAAACGGCATCAACTCGGTGGGTATTCGCCTGATCACGCTATCGCCGGTCAGCCATGCTGCGATATATATGGGCAACCGGCAGATCGCTGAAGCCGTGGGCTCGGGTATCCGCGTGCGCAGCATGGACGCGCTACTCAATGATGAGGCGACAGTGGTGGCGTTTCGCCATCCCGACCTTACCGCCGAACAGGCCATCAAGATCAACACCTTCGCGGCCAGCCATGAAGGCAAGAAATACAACTATGTCGGCGTGATGCTGCAGGCGCCTTTCGCGCTGGAGCGCCGCATGTGYGAGCTGCCGCTGGTGCCTTCGATGGTGCGCGACTTCTGTATTCGCGGCATCGCAGCCGTGCAGCTGGGACTGGGACGCAATGACCAGTTCTTCTGTTCGCAGTTCATCCTGGAGGCCTACCGCAGCGCCGGCCTGCCGCTGACCGACGCCGACCCCCGGCTGATCAACCCCGGCGACCTGCTGCACATGCGGGAGGGCGATGTGCCCTCCATCATGATTCACAAGCCGCTGCGGTATGTGGGGCACCTCAAGGCAGCGCCCCAGATCGTCGCCGTCGAGCAGATGCAGCAGTAGCCGGCGCCGCTGTTGGTAGTTATGGCGACGGCCACTTCAGTTGATTCAACCGCCGATGTGCATCGTGAACTGCGCACCGTTGGAGAGCTTGCACTGCCCCGTCCCCATCGTTGACGAGTTCATCTGGTAGCGGCAGCTGATATAGCTGCCCCGGCTGCCGGAGCCGTTGGCCACCCCTTCGCGCGTCGAAGAGCCCGCGATGCGCGTAGCTTCCCCATTAAAGCTTTCACCGTTGATGTTGGTGGTGAAGGTGCCGCGCCCGTTCATGTCGTTGGTCACCACCGCGCCCACCATGCCGTAGGCCTGGGCGATGTCGTTCGCCGGGTACAGCCGCGCCGCAAAGGTCGTGCTTGCCGGCATGGCCGGTGTGACATACACCGTGGAGGAAACCGGCGGATGGCCGGGCTGGACCGGCACGACGTAGCAGCCCGTCAGGGCAGTGGCACCCAGCACCGCAGCGGCCAAAGCCGTGCGGCGCGTCAGGCGTGACAGGGAGAACACGGAGGAATCGATCTTCATAAATAACCCGAAGGCCCAAGCACATGCTTGTAGAGGCAGTGTGGAGCGGAATGCCTTAAAAGTTTCGTTTAAAGATACAAGATCATTAGATTTGTACGATCAGCATCAAATGAAGATACTTCATCGAAAACCGACAGGTAGACAGCAAATCTTCATGGCGGGGGCCGCAGTCACCAAATAGCCGACGTGCAGCGCAAAGATTCAGGCTCAGGCACTATCGGCGATCCTGCCCACTTTTTTTGCAAAGATGACCATGCAATACCGCCGCCTTGGAAACAGCAACCTCAAAGTCTCCGTCCTGTGCCTGGGCACCATGATGTTCGGCAAGCAGACGCCGTTTGAAGAAGCAGGCCGCATCGTGGCGTCGGCGCGCGAGCACGGGCTCAACTTCATCGACACGGCCGATGTCTACAACCAGGGGCAGTCCGAAAAAGACCTGGGCAAGCTTCTCGCGGGCCAGCGGAACCACTGGGTCTTGGCCAGCAAGCTGGGCAACCCTGTCAGCGAGGCTGTCAACGAAGGCCACTACTCCCGCCGTTGGCTGGTGCAGGAAACCGAGGCCATTCTGTCCAGGMTGCAAACCGACTACCTGGACATTCTTTACCTGCACCGTGACTACCACGACGCCAACCTGGAGGAGGCGGTGCGCACGCTGGGCGACCTGATTCGCACGGGCAAGATTCGCAGTTTTGGTCTGTCCAACTTCAGGGGTTGGCGCATCGCCGAGGTGGTGCACCTGTGCAAAGCGCTGGGCATGCCGCAGCCCGTGGTGTGCCAGCCGTACTACAACCTGCTCAACCGCGGCCCGGAGGTTGAAATCCTGCCGGCCTGCGGCCACTACGGCATTGGAGTGGTGCCTTACAGCCCGCTGGCACGCGGCGTGCTGACCGGCAAGTACCCACCCGGCCAGCCGCCGGCCGAAGGCACACGCGCGGGCAGCGGCGACAAGCGCATCCTGGAGACCGAATTCCGCAAAGAGTCACTGGTCATTGCGCAGAAGATCAAGGCGCGCTGCGAAGCCCGGGGACAAGTGCCCGGCCAGTTCGCCGCAGCCTGGGTACTGGCCAATCCACTGATCAGTTCGGTCATCGTCGGCCCGCGCACCCTGCCGCACCTGGAGGATGTGTATGGTGCGGTGGAACTGGTGCTGGACAAGGACGACGAAATCTTTGTCAATGACCTGGTCGTGCCCGGCCACGCGTCCAGCCACGGCTACAACGACCCGGGTTACCCATTTTTTGGGCGGCCGATGGCCTGAGTCGAGGAACCTGCGGCTTCTGTCGGCCTTTCGGGAACGGCTTCATATCAGATCTGGTACTGCGACCACAAAGCATTCGTGAACCGCGACGCGCCAATATGCTCACGCAACTTGTTGAACCTTGGCGCCTGAGGGTAAGCACGAAGAAATTGTTCCTTTGTCGCGTGCAGCTGATACGGCAGGTAGTAGGTGCCTTCATGCGCCAAGGCCAGATCGATCATTGAGCGAGTCCATTGCGCAGCGTGTCGCTGCGCATAGACCGACATGCCCTGCTTATAGTAAATCACGAAAGAAAATACATCTTGCCGCGCCCAAGCCATCAGTACCGCATGATCAGGCGGCGAGTGGCGTATTGAAACATTCACCGTTCCCGTAGGAATCGTTTGCAAGATGTCTGCCATCTTTCGCGCGAAGCTTGTGAAGTGGCGCTCCGGAACAAAATACTCTTGCAAAACATAAGTGGAAAAATCCCGGTTCGCTGGCTCCAGCTGCGCAACATCAAGGCTGGCTTCATAATTGCGCCACGCCACGGCCGGGGTATCTTCGATGGAAGTAGCGGCTTTTCCCCGGAGCAAAGCTCCGCCAGGCAACTCCGTCATGGCCCAGAAAAAAAATTTCTCTTTCGTGTAGGGGCGGCCCGGCGGCGTCAACCGCTCCTGGATGGTCAAGGGCTTGTCGGTGCGTGACCATGTGACGCAATGCGGATAGCCAAACCGGTCCGGGAATAAATCGGCGTTGTGCAACAGCACGTTCGGGTCAGACTGGATCTTCTCGCGGAACCAGCCCGGATAGTCTTCAATGGAAATGCGATTCGTTGATCTTTCTATGCGAAAGTTTTCATCGAGATTAAGTTCAATCTCCGTGACGACGCCAATCCCTCCATACCCGCCAATAGCGGCATGAAAAAGTTCTGAATTGATTTGCCTGCTGGCTTCAACCACCTCACCGTCAGGCAAAACGATCTGCAGGGCCCTGACGGAACGGCTCACAGGCCCGTGCCCCACATAACGCCCATGGCAATTCACCGACACCGAACCTCCCACCGTGAAACTGGCGTAGCTCTGCATGGTCTGGACCGCCAGCCCCTGCGGGTCGATGATTGTTTGCAAGTCGCGCCACCGCATACCGGCCTGGATTCTGGCGGTTCGTTTGGCAGGGTCGAATTTCACCACTGCATTCATGGAGCGCATATCCAGTTGCAGTCCGCCTTGAATTGCGGTTTGTCCACCCATGCTGAATCTGCCGCCGCCGACACTCACGCGGCCTTGCCATTTTTTTAAAGCCTGCCGGACATCATCGATCCCACGAATTTCCGCGATCCCCGCCACCGTCACAGAGCTCAGATGCGTGACATTGCACACACTCAACG
>NZ_JBFUAZ010000096.1:0-9809 GCF_056406035.1 Polaromonas sp. P1_E1_2
CAATCGCGATCACCGCGTTCTGGATGCCGGGGCCCAGCGCCGCGACAAACGCCAGCGCCAGAATGAGACGCGGAAACGCCAGAAAAATATCGGTGATGCGCATCAGCACCGCATCGACCCAGCCGCCGGCATAACCCGCCACGGTGCCGACGATGAGGCCCAGCGGCGCGGCCAGCACCGCCACCAGAATCACCACCATCAGCGTGATGCGCGAGCCGATGATGATGCGTGAGAGGATGTCCCGTCCCTGGTCATCGGTGCCGAACCAGTGTGCCCACGAAGGCGGCAGCAGCCGCGTGGTGCGCAGGTCGCCGGTGTATGCCGAGTAAGGCGCGAGCAGGTCGGCAAAAATCGCCACGAGAACCAGGCCCAGCACGATGAAGAGGCCCAGCATCGCCAGCCGGTTGCGCGAAAAATCGCGGCAGCCGTGGTACATGCGGCCCATGAAGGCCTGGCGGCGCGAGGCAGGGCGGTCGGTGCTCAGCCAGTCGCGCAGGGATGCAACCTTTGAAGTCATCGGATACGCGTCCTTGGGTCGAGCAGCTTGTACAAGACGTCTGACAATAAATTCAAGCCGACAAAGATCGAGCCCACCACAATCGTGCCGCCCAGCACCGCATTCATGTCGGCGTTCTGCAGCGAGTTGGTGATGTACAGGCCCAGTCCCGGCCAGGCAAAAACGGTTTCCGTCAGCACCGAGCCCTCGAGCAGGCCGGCGTACGACAGGGCGATCACCGTGACCAGCGGCACCATGGCGTTGCGCAGTGCATGGCGCCAGATGATGCGCGACTCCGACAGGCCCTTGGCGCGCGCGGCGATCACGTATTCCTGCGCGAGTTCATTGAGCATGAAGGAACGCGTCATGCGGCTGATGTAGGCCAACGCGAAATAGCCGAGCAGCGAAGCCGGCAGGATGAGGTGCGAAAACACATTGCGAAAAGCCTCCCACTCGCCGGTCATGGCGGTGTCGAGCAGCAACAGCCCCGTGATGGGCTTGAGTGTGTATTCATAACTCACGTCGATCCGGCCCGGCCCGGAGACCCAGCCCAGCCGCGCATAAAACACCACCAGCGCCATCAGCCCCAGCCAGAAGATGGGCACCGAATAGCCCACCAGGCCGATCACGCGCACCACCTGGTCCACCAGCTTGCCGCGCCGCACCGCGGCCCATACCCCCAGCGGCACGCCCAGGCCCGCACCTATCAGGATGCCCAGGCTCGCCAGCTCCAGCGTGGCCGGAAAGGCGCGCTTGATGTCCGTCATCACCGGGTTGGCTGTCAGCACCGAGATGCCGAAGTCGCCCTTGAGCACCTTGCCGATGTAGATGTAGAACTGCTCATACAGCGGCTTGTCCAGCCCCAGCTCCTGGCGCACCCGCTCGATCACATGCGGCGGTGCGCGATCGCCCACGATGGCCAGCACCGGGTCAATGGGAATCACGCGGCCGATGAAGAACGTGACCGCAAGCAGGCCCAGGTAGGTGAGCAGAATCACCACCAGGAAGTTGCCGAAGCTCCTGGCGTGCGGCGTGAAGCGCTGGCCCGCCGTGCGCGTGGTCACCGCACTGAGCGGCGCCACGCCGGCGGCTGTGGGGTCGGGAATGGCCAAAGTCGGTGGCTTATCAGCGCTTGGAGGCGTTGAACATGTAGTTGCTGTCGAAGGTGGGGCCCAGCTTCAGGCCGTCCACGTTGCTCCGGAAAGCCGCCACCTCGGTTTGCTGGTACAGCATGATGAAGGGGCTGGTTTTGCGGAACTCGGCCTGCAGGTCCTCATACATCTTCTTGCGCTTGCCGGCGTCACGCTCCAGCACAGCCGCGTCCGACTGCTTCGTCAGCTCGGGAATCGCCCAGGCATTGCGCCAGGCCAGCGGTTTGGCCTTCGCGTCATCGGCATTGTCGGGATTGCGCGTGAAGGTATCGGCGTTCGAATGCGGGTCCCAGTAGTCGGCGCCCCACTGGCCGATGTACATGTCGTGGGTGCGGGCACGGTACTTGGTCAATGTTTGCTTGCCGTCGCCGGGAATGATCTCGATGTCGACGCCGGCCTGCTTGGCCGTCTGCTGGAAGGCCTCGGTGATGCCCTGCACCGGCTGGATGGTGCGCATGTCGATGGTGACCTTGAAGCCGTTGGCAAGGCCCGCTTTGGCCAGCAGCGCCTTGGCCTTGGCCACGTCGAGCTTGTAGGGCTTGACGGTGCTGGCGCCCAGCAGGCCCTGCGGCAGAAAGTTCTGGTTGATCACGCCG
Organism: Polaromonas sp. P1_E1_2; assembly: GCF_056406035.1. Classification (NCBI taxonomy): domain Bacteria; kingdom Pseudomonadati; phylum Pseudomonadota; class Betaproteobacteria; order Burkholderiales; family Comamonadaceae; genus Polaromonas; species Polaromonas sp. P1_E1_2. The sequence continues at coordinate 2,244 of NZ_JBFUAZ010000096.1, forward strand.
ATGTTCTTGACCAGTGTGTCGCCGATGGCATCGTAGTCGACCAGGTATTTCAGGGCTTCGCGCACTTCGGGCTTGGCCAGATTGGGGTTCTTCTGGTTCAGGCTGATGTAGTAGACCGTGCCCTTGGGCGTGGAAGTCATCTTCACGTCCTTGTTGGCCGAGAGCGCCGCGATGTCCTGCGGGCTCAGGTTGCGGGCGATGTCGATGTCGCCTTTTTCGAGCAGCAGGCGCTGCGTGGCCGATTCCTTGACGTGGCGGTAGATCACGCGGGCCAGCTTGGGCTTGGCGCCGTAGTAGTTGTCGTTGCGTTCCAGCGCCACGATTTCATTGGCTCGCCATTCGCGCAGCTTGAGCGGGCCGGAGCCGGCATAGTTGGTCTTGAGCCAGGCATAACCCCAGTCGCCGTTGACCTCTTTCGACTGCACCAGCTTCATGTCGACAATGCCGGCAACGTTGGCCGTCAGGCAGTTGAAGACAAAGGTGGGCGCATAGGCCTTGTCGGTTTCCAGGGTCACCACGGTCGGGCTGGTGGCCTTGATCTTGTCCTTGACGTTGGTCTTGGAGAAACCGAACTGGGTCAGGATGAAGGCGGGGGATTTGTCCAGCATCACGGCGCGCTGCAGCGAATACGCCACTTCTTCGGCCGTGAGCGGGTTGCCGGAGGCGAATTTGATCCCGGGCTTGAGCTCGAAGGTATAGGTTTTGCCGTCGGCCGAGACGGTCCAGGATTTGGCCACGTCGCCCACCAGTTTGGACGGGTCGTTGACGTCCAGGCGCAGCAGACGGTCATAGGTGTTGCCCATGATTTCGCCGGCGGACAGCTCAAAGGCTTCGGCCGGATCCATGGTGATGATGTCATCGAAACCGAAGGCCAGCACCAGTGTGTCCTTCGGCGTGGCGGCCAGCACTGCGCCGGCGCTGCAGGCCAGCATGGCGGCTGCGGCAGTGGCGCAAAGAACGCGGCGGCTGAGGTGGGGAAGCATGTGGTTCAAGATGATTTCCTTCGGTTGGACAGTCAAACAAACATTGCGCCTGACCGCTTGTGGCGGCCGCGCCCGGGGGTCTCAGGGGTGAGCAGGAATCATGCCCATGCCGCTGGTGGTTGCCGCCGGTAACTTGTACATACAAGTCAGGGACCTGTTAACGGTCCAGGGCGACTGATGCATTCTGCGCCGCCGACCGCGCGCGTCAAGACCCGGGTTTTCCGCGATTGCTGACTTCATGAAAACCGGCGGTCCGGCGGCGGACCGCCTGGCCGTCGCCCACGTAGCCAACACCGTTGCCCCAAAAAAGTGTCCAGACGCCGCCTTCCAGGGTGAAGCGTTACGACCTGCTGCTCGGCGGAATATCCTGGTGGACAACCGGCTGAACTCTGCGGGTTTTACCGGTGTTTGTTGTTGCTATTAAAAACATAGCTGCTGGCGCCCATCCATATTGGACTTAAGGCCAAAACTTCCCCTGAAAACAGCCTGAACCGGGTCTGGTTTCAGTTTCGGGGCAAATCCCTTCTTCTGGCGCGTTCAGGAGGCCTCGCAAGCCTTGTTCTTGAGGTCCAAAAGTGGCTCGAGGTCAATTAAATAGGGCGCGACAAGCTATGAAATTGATAGCGATCGCTCGGTGCGTCCGGACCCGGCAAAGGACACCTGCCGTCAGATCACCGGCCTTTACCCCGCCCCGTGACACTTCTTGTATTTCTTCCCGCTACCGCAATAACACAGGTCGTTGCGCCCGGGCGTGGCCTCCACCCGCACCGTCTCGACCTTGGGGCCCATGGTCTTCCACAACTCACGCAAGTCATACACCGCCCAGATGGCCTCGCCAAAAGCGTTGAGCCTGGCAATGCTGGTGCTGGGCGTGCCGTCTTCGCTCAGGGGTGACACCTCGGGCGGGGCGCTATCGTCTTCGGTCATGGCGACCACGGCCTGCAGGGCGCCGTCGAGCCATTTGGCGGCGTCTTTGTCACGCGGCGCCATCCACTCGTCGGGCCAGCTTTCCACCGCAAACATGAAGCCCAGCGCCCAGACCTGCGCGAATGCGGGCAGGTCTTCGCCCTTGAAAGCGGCACGTTCGTCGGGCGGCATGTCGGCCACGGCGCCGCGTATGTCCATGACCTCGGGGTGGTAGCAGTTGTCGTCTTCGAGCGAGTCCACTTCGGCGTCCAGCGCCGTTTCGACTTCCTGCCAGCGCTGGTTCCAGAGCATGAGGAAGCGCTCACGTTGCGCGTCGCTGGCGAACGAGCCGCCTTCCGGATCCGGTGCCTCGCCCTCAGCGGGGACGGCGAGCAGCACGGGCAGGTATTCGGCTGCCTCGATGGGCCGGCGCGAGCAGATCACGGCGGCCATGAAGCCTTCGCAGAATTCCCACTGCGGCGTTTCGTCATAGCGGGTGCGCAGGTCGTCGAGGATGGCATCGAGTTCGTCGAACGCCTCGACTTCCAGGAAAACCGGCTCCGGCGAGGGCTTTGAAGGGATGACGGATTTGGGGGTGGGCTTCATGAAAAAAACAGTTCTGAGCGTCACATGAGGCTCTTATGATGCAAAGTGTATCTGGCGCATCGCGGCTGCATGCCTGTGTTTTGTGCCCTTTTGTGACCCCTCCCCCCGGAAGCTCCACCATGTTTCTTCAGCGCCTGGATGCCTGGTTCCCCGTCCGTTACACCTTTATGGCCCTGTGCGGGCTTGCCGCGCTGCTGGGGCTGCTCGGCCTGATGGTTTTTGGCGTGGGGAAGCTGGCCCTGGTATCGCTGGTGGCCGGCGTGGTGCTGGTGTGCGTGGGCGTGCGCGATCTGCGGCAAACGCGCCATGCCGTGCTGCGCAACTACCCGGTCATCGGCCACATGCGTTTCCTGTTTGAGTACATCCGGCCCGAAATGCGCCAGTACTTCATCGAAAGCGACAGCGAGGCCACGCCGTTTTCCCGTGCCCAGCGCTCGCTGGTGTACCAGCGCGCCAAGGGCGAACCCGATAACCGGCCGTTCGGTACGCAGCTCGACGTTGGCGCGCAGGGTTATGAATGGGTCAACCATTCGATGTCGCCGACCAAACTGCCGTCGCATGACTTTCGTGTCTGGATAGGCGGCACGCCCGATCATCCTTCGCCCTCGGTGGAGCCCTGCACACAGCCTTACCACGCCAGCGTGTTCAACATCTCGGCGCTGAGCTTCGGATCGCTCTCGGCCAATGCCATCATGGCGCTGAACAAGGGCGCCAAACTCGGCGGCTTCGCGCACGATACGGGCGAGGGCTCGATCTCGCAGCACCACCGGCTGCATGGCGGTGACCTGATCTGGGAAATCGGCTCGGGTTACTTTGGTTGCCGCAACGAGGACGGCACGTTCAGCGAAGAGCGTTTCGCCGCCAACGCACGCGACCCACAGGTCAAGCTGATCGAGCTCAAGATGAGCCAGGGCGCCAAGCCCGGCCACGGCGGCATCCTGCCGGGGCCGAAGGTCACCGAGGAAATCTCGGCGGCGCGCGGTGTACCGCAGGGCAAGGATTGCATTTCGCCCTCCAGCCACAGTGCATTTTCCACGCCGGTCGAGATGATGCATTTCATCGCCAAACTGCGAAAGCTGTCGGGCGGCAAGCCGACCGGCTTCAAGTTCTGCATCGGACACCCGTGGGAATGGTTTGCGATTGTGAAAGCCATGCTGGAGACCGGCATCACGCCGGACTTCATCGTGGTGGACGGCGCCGAGGGCGGCACGGGCGCGGCGCCCGTCGAGTTCACCGACCACGTGGGCGCGCCGCTGCAGGAGGGCCTGCTGCTGGTGCACAACACGCTGATCGGTGTCAATCTGCGCAGCCGCGTTTCCATCGGTGCCGCCGGCAAGGTGGTGAGCGCGTTTGACATGGTGCGGCTGATGGCGCTGGGCGCCGACTGGTGCAATGCCGGGCGCGGTTTCATGATGGCGCTGGGCTGTATCCAGGCGCAAAGCTGCCACACCGGCAAATGCCCGACGGGCGTCACCACGCAAGACCCGGTGCGCCAGCAGGCACTGGTGGTGCCCGACAAGGCCGAACGCGTGCGCAATTTCCACCGCAGCACGCTGCATGCGCTGCAGGAGCTGGTGCAGGCCGCGGGCCTGTGCCACCCGCGCGAAGTCAACGCGCATCACATCGTGCGGCGCCTGACCGATACCGAGGTGCGGCTGCTGAGCAACCTCATCATGCAAGTCGAGCCCGGTGCGCTGCTGGGCTCGCTGGAAAAACAGAACACGGTGTTCAGCTACTACTGGCCGCTGGCCAGCGCGCACAGTTTTCGCGCCAATGGCGTGGGGCCGGGTGGGCACATGCCTGCGCAAGCCAACGGCATCCGTGTGCCGGTGACGGGTGATGCCGCGGCGGTATCGGGGGCAGTTCCCTCCGGCGCCTCCGCAGAGCGCGCTGCGGGTTAAACGCCTCTCACGGCATTCCGGGTCATGAACGGGTCGCTATTAATTAAATAGCTGCTTGCGCACGTACACCCTGGGTCAGGAGCCTTTTCTTCATTGAAAGCACATGCCGGTCCTTGCTGAGCAGCAAGGCCTTGCCGGTCACCGCCAGGTCGATGAACTTCTGGTCGTCGGGGTCGCTGCAAGTGACACCGGCCTTGGCTGCCACCTCCGTCAGGCGAGCATGCCGGTCAAAGGCGGCGAGCACGTCACCGGCGCTTAATTCGTAAAACGCCAGGCGGGGAATGATTTGCGGATAGGCCAGCACGCGCTCAAGTTCGTCGCGCATGGCCTGCGTGGCCAGCCAGTCGAGCTCGCCGGCCTCCAGCGCTTTTTTCAGTGGCTGCGCTGCCGCGTCATTGAAGACAAACACGTCGAGGACGATGTTGGTGTCCAGCACGACAGGCTGGCGCACTGAGGCCGTCACGCCGCCGGCTCGTTCGGTGGGGTGGGGGCGGCTGCGCCGGGCTTGCCGCGTGCGGAGCCCGCCACCATGTCAAAGCGGAACAGGCGGCATTCGATGGGACCGTTCCACATCGGCACGCGCCGCGATTCTTTCAGGCGCATCTTGCCGGGCAGTTTGAGGTCGGGTGTGAGCACGTGAGCGGTCCAGCCGGCGTAATTTTTCTTCCAGTGCGCGGCCAGTTGTGGAAAAAACTCCGTCGCTTCTTCGCCCCAGGCGTTTTGTGCCTGCTCGCGGCCGGGGTTCGCCGAGCGGTCGCGCGATGTCTCGAAGGCGGGTTCTTCACGTGTGTCACCCCGATCACCGCTGTCCCGGTTCAGCGGCTGGCCAAATTCGTCGATGGGCTGGTTGCGGTGGTCCTGCTGCACGCGTCCTTCGGCCTGTCCTTGCTGGCGGCGCTGGTCGCGCCCCTGCACGCCGGTGATGCCGGCCACACCTGCCACATCAATACGCTCGCCGTAAGGCGGATTCACCAGCATCACGCCCGAAGGCGCGGGCGGCATGCGCTGCAGGGCGTCGCCGCCGCGGAATTCCACCGCATTGGCCACACCGGCACGCTCGGCATTGCGTTCGGCAAAGTCGACCATGCGGAAAGACACGTCGCTGCCGAACACCGGCGCTGTAGGTTCGGTGATGGCGGCTTCGGCCTGGTCGAGCAGGCCGTCCCAGACATGGCCCTGGAAGGGCAGGTATTTCTGAAAGGCAAAACGGCGGTTGATGCCGGGCGCAATGTTGCAGGCGATTTGCGCGGCTTCAATCGCGATGGTGCCCGAGCCGCAGCAGGGGTCATAGAGCGGCACGCCTTCTTTACAGAGCTGATCCCATCCGCTGGCGGCAATCATGGCGGCGGCCAGGGTTTCCTTCAGCGGGGCATCACCCTTGTCTTCGCGCCAGCCGCGCTTGAAGAGCGGCTCGCCCGAGGTGTCGATGTAGACCGTGACGGTGTCCGTCGTCAGGTGCACGTAGACGCGCACGTCGGGCCAGCGCGTGTCGACGCTGGGCCGCACGTCGTCGAACTTGGCGCGAAAGCGGTCGGCGATCGCGTCCTTGATCTTCAGCGCCGCGAAGTTCAGGCTTTGCAGCGGGCTGTGCTGGGCCGTGATCTCGACCTTGAAGGTCTGCTTGGGCGTGAACCAGATTTCCCAGGCCACGTTGGCAGCTGCGTTGTAGAGGTCTTGTTCGCTGCGGTACTGGTTGTGCTGCAGCTCGATCAGCACGCGCTGCGCCAGCCGGCTGTGCAGGTTGAGCTGCAACGCGTCGCGCCACGAAGCCTGCAGCTGCACGCCGGCGCGCCAGGCTTTGCCGTCGATCCCGGTGACACGCTTGACCTCGGTGGCCAGCAGGGTTTCGACGCCTGCGGCGCACGGTAAAAAGAGTTGGAGTTGATTCATGACTGACTTTGAGGGGCGGGGCAGCGCGGCCTGATTGGGCGGCTAGAGTGATTTGCGCAGGTTGGCGGGCGCGATGCGGAGCGCCTCGCGGTACTTGGCCACGGTGCGGCGGGCGCATTCAATGCCCTGCTCCTTGAGCATTTCGGAAATCTGGTTGTCGCTGAGCGGCTTCTTGAGGCTTTCTGACGAGACAAATTGTTTGATGAGCGCGCGCACCGCTGTGCTGGAAGCATTGCCGCCGGTTTCGGTGCCGAGTGCGGAACCGAAGAAATACTTGAGCTCGAAAGTACCGAAAGGGGTGCCCATGTACTTGGCCGTGGTCACGCGGGAGATGGTGGACTCATGCAGGCCCAGTTCATCGGCGATTTCGCGCAGCACCAGCGGCCGCATGGCGAGTTCGCCGTGCGTGAAGAAGTTTTTCTGCCGTTCCACAATCGCGCTGCTTACGCGCAGGATGGTGTCAAAGCGCTGCTGGATGTTCTTGATGAACCAGCGGGCCTCCTGCAGGCGCTGCTGCAGCGCCTGGCCGCCCTGGCCTTTGTGCTGCTTGAGGGCATTGGCATAAATGTCGTGCACGCGAAGGCGCGGCATGACGTCGCCATTGAGCGAAACCTTGAAGCCCCGGCCCGATTTGATGACGATGACGTCGGGCACGATCAGGTTGCGCTCCACGTTCACAAAGCGGCGCCCGGGCTTGGGGTCGAGCCGGCCAATCACCGTGATGGCGCCCTTGATGGCGGCTTCGGTGAACCCACACAGGTGCGACAGGCGCTTGACATCGCGCTTGGCCAGCAGCTCCATGGGCTGCTTGCACATGGCAATGGCTGCGCGGGTTTCTTCGCAGTCCTTGCAGTCCAGCAGTTGCAGGCTCAGGCATTCCGCCAGGTTGCGCGCACCGACACCGGCAGGCTCCATGTGGTGCAGCAGCTTGAGCGCCATCGCAAAACGCTGCTCCAGCTCTTCCGCCTGCGCCATGTCATCTCTTGCAAGACCGGCCGCGAGCGACGCCAGGCTGTCTTCAAGGTAGCCGTCGTCGTTGAGCGATTCAATGAGGAAGTGCAGCGCGGCGCGATCTTCCTCCGACAGGCGCAAGCTCAGCGATTGCCGGTGCAGGTGGTCCTGCAGCGACTCATGGCTGCCCGTGAGGTCGGAGGCCTCGGCTTCGCTCTCTTCATTGTTGTTCTTGCGCGCCGGTGCGTCGCTTCCCCACTCGCTGTCGTCGGGCGTGGTTTCTACCGTGCCATCGCCTTCCCAGCTTTCCTCGAGCTTGGGCTCCGCAC
>NZ_JBFUAZ010000097.1:0-9735 GCF_056406035.1 Polaromonas sp. P1_E1_2
TGGGGCCTTTGCTGAAGATGACCTGGGCCAGGACCAGCACGGTGAAGAGGGCCATCAGGGCGGCCGTGACGCGCTGCGCGAGCCAGTCGCGCAAACCATAGTGGGCACCGACAACGATGCGTTTGGAGCCGTAGTTAACTGCCATTTTTGTGCTCCTTGATTAATACGCGCCGAAAAGCTTGAGTGCCAGCACGAATGAGATGCCTACGCTCACAGCCAGCGTGAAGAGGGCGGACGACTTGCCGAACTCCTTGCTGACGGCGGCGTGACTCACGTCCATCCACAAATGGCGCAGGCCGGCGATGAAGTGGTGCAGGTAAGCCCAGATGAGGGCCAGCGCCACCAGCTTCCAGATGATGCCGGGAAGGCCCAGCATGCCGACGTTGAAGGCTGCCTTGAATTTCTCGAAGGAGATTTCCGAAGAGATCGAGGTGTCGAACATCCAGATGATGAAGGGCATCAGCAAAAACATGATGAACCCGCTGATACGGTGAAGGATGGAGACAATGCCCGCGAGGGGGAGGCGATAGGAGTGGAGATCGGTCAGGGCGTTGATGTTGCGGAACTCGGGCCGCTTCTTCGCTACGGTTGTCGCTGATTCGGACATACTTGGCTTTCTGTGTTTTTGAGTAACGGCTTTGTAACTGCCAAAGCGGCTCAACCCGAAATTCTATTGCAATGCAGCAACAATCCCGGCTGCTTCGGGTGATGGCCGGAAATTTTTGTCGGGAAAAGCGCGTTTGCGGGCGCGACAGTTCGCAATTGCTGCGCGAAGGTCGTCGTAACTGACATGACGATTACAAATCACCCCATCCGGACGGCAATCCAGCGGCGCGCATATGCCGCTGCTGACGCTTCGTTGGTGTCATGGCTTGAAGGGTCTTCATCGTCCGTCATGTTGTTATGGGTTGCACCGCCGGGCTCTCGCGGCCATGCCGCGGCAGGTTTGCCTGGCAGGGTTTTCTGTTTCCCTTGAGCCTGCTGCCGCTGTTCAGTTCAGGGTGTTGTGATAGTGATGTGTGTCGGTGCGGTAGTAGCCGCGGCGCAGCTCCATGGGGGCATCGTTGTAGGTGTAGGCGATGCGCTCCACGCTCAAAAGCGGCGCTCCGTGCTCTACTTTTAATAGCAGCTCGCGCCCGTCGGTGGCTGCTTCGGCGCGTATTTTCTCTTCGGCGCGAACCATCCGAACGTTGAATTCGGTCTCAAACAGCGCATACATGGGGCCGTGGTAGTCAGCCAGCCGCTCGGCCGTCAGGCCCTTGAAGGGCGCGGCGGGAAGCCAGATGTCTTCAAGAATGGTGGGTGTGCCGGCAAAGCTCAGCACGCGTCGGGCCTGCAGCACGGCGTCCCCGGTGCGCAAGGCCAGCGTGCGTGCAATCTCGGCGCTGGCGCGCACGCGCCGGCAGTCGATGATGTCGCGTTGGGCCGGACCTTCGCTGCCCGGTGTGCCACTGTCGGGGACCAGCTTGAGAAAGCGGAACTGGACATGTTGCTCGGCGTGGGTTGCAACAAAGGTGCCCTTGCCCTGGCGGCGCACCACCAGGTTGTCGGTGGCCAGCTCGTCGATGGCTTTACGCACAGTGCCCTGGCTGACGCGGTAGCGCGCTGCCAGGTCCATCTCGGAAGGTATGGCTTCGCCTGGTTTCCATTCGCCTGATTGCAGGCTTTGCAGGATCAGGGCCTTGATCTGCTGGTACAGCGGACTGAACGCCGGCGTGGCACCTGCAAAATCATCGGCGGGTAGGGCGGGAGTGGCGTTCATGGGTGGATTCTGGCTGGCCGTATCATATCTTATATAAGACATAAGACAAATTGACGCCCGCTGCTTTTCAAGCGTAAAATCTTTGGCTGAGCCAGCGCGCGGCCTGCCGTTTTGCGATGATTTTGACGGGTAAAAGCATAAGACCCGTTAGTAATCACTTCCAGATATTCCAGGGTCGCGCCAGACATCTCACGCTACATCCCTCATTCAACCGATTTTCAACTTCCTGGAGTCCTCCCATCATGAGCAAAAAACCCGTCCGCGTTGCAGTCACCGGTGCAGCAGGCCAAATCGGTTACGCATTGTTGTTCCGCATTGCTTCCGGCGAAATGCTCGGCAAGGACCAGCCCGTCATTCTTCAATTGCTCGAAGTGCCCGTTGAAGGCCCGCAGAAAGCGCTCAAGGGCGTGATGATGGAACTCGACGACTGCGCGTTCCCGCTGCTGGTCGGCATGGAAGCCCACAGCGACCCGATGACCGCCTTCAAGGATGCCGACTACGCGCTGCTGGTCGGTTCGCGCCCACGCGGCCCCGGCATGGAACGTGCCGAGCTGCTGGCTGTCAATGGCGCCATCTTCACGGCCCAGGGCAAAGCGCTCAACGCAGTCGCCAGCCGCAACGTCAAGGTGCTGGTGGTCGGCAACCCCGCCAACACCAATGCCTACATCGCCATGAAGAGCGCCCCTGACCTGCCGCGCAAGAACTTCACCGCCATGCTGCGCCTGGACCACAACCGCGCCGCCAGCCAGATCGCCGCCAAGACAGGCAAGGCCGTGGCCGACATTGAAAAGCTCACCGTCTGGGGCAACCATTCGCCCACGATGTACGCTGACTACCGCTTTGCCACCATCAAGGGCGAAAGCGTCGCCAAGATGATCAACGACCAGGAATGGAACGCCAACGTGTTCCTGCCTACCGTCGGCAAGCGCGGCGCCGCCATCATTGAAGCGCGCGGCCTGTCGTCGGCCGCATCGGCCGCCAACGCCGCCATCGACCACATGCGCGACTGGGCCCTGGGCACCAACGGCAAGTGGGTCACCATGGGTATCCCGTCCGATGGCCAGTACGGCATCCCGAAAGACATCATGTTCGGCTTCCCCGTGACCTGCGAAAACGGCGAATACAAACTGGTCGAAGGCCTGGAAATCGACGCGTTCAGCCAGGAACGCATCACCAAGACCCTGGACGAGCTTAAGGGTGAGCAAGACGGCGTCAAGCACCTGCTCTGAGCAATTAATGAGCGATGTGCGCCGCGCAGGGCCGCCCCAAGCAAGCACGGCCCCCTCGGGGGGCAGCGTAGTACACGAAGTGACAAGCGTGGGGGCTCGCCAACATCCGCGCGACGTTCTGTTGGGTGCCCAGGCACAAGCCGGGTTTCTTCCGGTTTGTGATCACTACAGCGGTGTTGAAGCCCGCATGCGCAAAAGCYTGCAATTGCAGGCCGAGATGATCGAGGAGTTCGGCGCCTGCGTGTTTGACGTGACRCTGGATTGCGAAGACGGCGCCCCCGTGGGCGGCGAAGCCGACCATGCCGCGATGGTCGTGGCGCTGGCGGCCCTGGCCAGCGACAAGGCCCGCGTCGCGGTACGCATCCATTCGGTGGACCACCCCGCCTTTGATGCCGACATGGCTGTCATTGCCGGAAAGCTGTCCCGTCATCTCTCTCACATCATGGTCCCCAAGGTGGAATCGGTTGCCGATGTGGTCAGGGCCGAGCAGGCTCTGCTCGCAGCATCGGCCGGCGGCCTGCCACTGCACGTGCTGATCGAGTCTCCACTCGCGGTGCGAAACGCTTTCGACATTGCGGCGCATCCGCGCGTGCAGTCGTTGAGTTTTGGTCTGATGGATTTTGTCTCGGCGCATGGCGGCGCGATTCCCGCCGACGGCATGAGCAGCCGCGGCCAGTTCACGCATCCCTTGGTGATGCGCGCCAAGCTCGAAATCGCGTCGGCTTGCCATGCCCACGGCAAAGTGCCGTCACATTGTGTTGTCACAGAGTTCAATGACACTGAGGCCATGACTTCTGCCGCACGCCATGCCGCCCGTGAACTGGGCTACACCCGCATGTGGAGCATCCACCCCAACCAGATCCGGCCTATCCTGGCGGCTTTTGCGCCCACCGAGGGTGAGATTGAAAGTGCTACAAAAATAATAGCTGCTGCCGCACGTTCAGACTGGGCTCCCATCAGTTTTGAAGGCAAGCTGCACGACCGCGCGAGCTACCGCTACTTCTGGCAGGTTCTGGAGCGCGCGCACCAGACCGGCCGTGTCTTGCCGCACGAGGCGCAGGCATATTTTTCTGTCCCGCTTCACTGATTTCCCCGATTGACTGTTGACCGTTCCAAAGGACCCCCATGAAACATTTCGCTCTCTCTGCCCTGATGCTGGCCGCCCCCGCCCTGTTGCTGGCCCAGACGGCAGCCCCTAAAGCTGCCGCGCCCAAGGCTGCCGCCGCAGCTGACCAGCCCGCCCAGGCCGCCAAGCGTGCACCGATCAGGCGCTCTGCCGCCAAGGTGGTGGAAGAAAGGACGCCCATTGACGATGACCTGTCTGTCACCTTGACCCCTGAAGACCTGGAGCTCGCCAAGCGGGTTTACATCGGCACGATTCCCTGCGAACTGGGTGCCTCCGTCACCATCACACCGAACGAAAAACGCCCGGGTTTCTTCCTGGTGCAGACGGGCAAGATGCGCTTTCGCATGCACCCGGTCGGAAGCCGCACCGGTGCCATCCGCCTGGAAGACGGCCGTGCAGGCGCCATGTGGCTCCAGTTGGGCAACAAGTCGATGCTGATGAGCCAGAAAATGGGCCAGCGCCTGGCTGACGAGTGCATGAGCCCGGCGCAGGTGACTTTTGCCGACGACATGAAGAAGAACCCCCCGACCAGCATTCTGGAGGCCTTGCCTGCCAAAGCTGCGCCAGCTCAGGCTGGCACGGGTTCTGCTCAGCCAGAAACTGCCCCGGCCAAAGCCCCATAAAGCCCGATAAAGCCCAATACAGACACAGACCGCGACCGCACGCGCATCGACCGTGCAAATTTTGAGTACAGGAGAAGAAAGCCATGATGCCCGAGTTCATACAAACCTACCGCAACCATGTGGCCGAGCGCGCCGCGCTGGGTATTCCCCCGCTGCCGCTGTCGGCCCAGCAGACCGGTGAGGTCATTGAGCTGCTGAAGAATCCACCCAAGGGCGAAGAGGCCTTTCTGGTGGAGCTGATCACGCACCGCGTGCCGGCCGGGGTTGATGCGGCCGCCAAGGTCAAGGCCAGCTATCTCGCTGCCGTGGCGCACGGCACCGAAAAGTGCTCGCTGATCTCGCGCGAAAAAGCTGTGCAACTGCTGGGCACCATGCTGGGCGGCTACAACATCAGCCCGATGGTCGAGCTGCTCGACGACGCTGAAGACAGCGTCGCCACGCAAGCAGCCAACGGCCTGAAGCACACGCTGCTGATGTTCGACCAGTTCCACGATGTGCAGGAAAAGGCCGGCAAGGGCAACAAATACGCCAAGGCCGTGCTGCAGAGCTGGGCCGATGCCGAGTGGTTCACCAGCCGCCCGGAAGTGCCAGAGTCGATCAAGCTCACCATTTTCAAGGTGGCTGGTGAAATCAACACCGACGATCTCTCCCCCGCACCCGACGCCTGGAGCCGCCCTGACATCCCGCTGCACGCGCTGGCCATGCACAAGAATGCCCGCCCCGGCGTGACGCCCGAAGAAGACGGCAAGCGCGGCCCGGTCAAGTTCATTGAAGAGCTGAAAGCCAAGGGCAACCTGGTGGCCTATGTGGGCGACGTGGTCGGTACCGGCTCCTCGCGCAAGTCCGCAACTAACTCGGTGTTGTGGTTCACCGGTGAAGACATTCCCTTTGTGCCGAACAAGCGTTTCGGCGGTGTCTGCCTCGGCTCGAAAATCGCCCCGATTTTCTACAACACCATGGAAGACTCGGGCGCGCTGCCGATCGAACTCGACGTGAGCCAGATGGCTATGGGCGATGTGATCGAACTGCGCCCCTATGAGGGCAAGGCGCTGAAAGACGGCAAGGTCATCGCCGAGTTCAAACTCAAGAGCGACGTGCTGTTTGACGAAGTGCGCGCCGGCGGCCGCATTCCGCTGATCGTCGGCCGCGGCCTCACGGCCAAGGCGCGTTTTGCGCTGGGCCTTCCCGTGTCTACCCAGTTCCGCTTGCCGCAGAACCCGGCCGACAACGGCCGCGGCTTTACGCTGGCACAAAAAATGGTTGGCCGTGCGGTCGGCTTGCCTGAAGGCCAGGGCGTACGCCCCGGCACGTACTGCGAGCCCAAGATGACTTCTGTCGGCTCGCAGGACACCACCGGTCCGATGACGCGCGACGAATTGAAAGACCTGGCTTGCCTGGGTTTCAGCGCCGACCTGGTGATGCAGTCCTTCTGCCACACGGCGGCTTATCCCAAGCCGGTCGATGTGAAGATGCACCACGAGCTGCCCGAGTTCATGAGCGACCGCGGTGGCATCCCGCTGCGTCCGGGCGACGGCATCATCCACAGCTGGCTCAACCGCATGCTGCTGCCCGACACCGTCGGCACCGGCGGCGATAGCCACACGCGTTTTCCCATCGGCATCAGCTTCCCCGCGGGCTCAGGCCTGGTGGCTTTCGGTGCTGCCACCGGCGTCATGCCGCTGGACATGCCTGAGTCGGTGCTGGTGCGCTTCAAGGGCGAAATGCAGCCCGGTATCACGCTGCGCGACCTGGTCAACGCAATCCCGTTGTACGCTATCAAGGCCGGCCTGCTGACGGTCGCCAAGCAAGGCAAGAAGAACATCTTCTCCGGCCGCATTCTGGAAATCGAAGGCTTGCCCGACCTGAAGGTCGAACAGGCGTTCGAGCTCTCCGACGCTTCCGCAGAGCGTTCCGCTGGCGGCTGCACGGTGCACCTGAACAAGGAACCTATCATCGAATACATCAACAGCAACATCACGATGCTGAAATGGATGATCGCCACGGGTTACTCGGATGTGCGTACCATCAAGCGCCGCATTGCCGCCATGGAAGCCTGGCTGGCCGACCCGCAGCTGCTCAAGGGCGATGCGGACGCCGAATATGCCGCCGTCATCGAGATCGACCTGGCCGACATCCACGAGCCTATCGTGGCCTGCCCGAACGACCCTGACGACGTGAAGACCCTGAGCGAAGTGGCTGGCAGCAAGATCGACGAAGTCTTTATCGGCAGCTGCATGACCAACATCGGCCATTTCCGCGCGGCCTCCAAGCTGCTCGAAAACAAGCGCGACATCCCCGTCAAACTGTGGATGGCGCCGCCGACCAAGATGGATGCCAAGCAGCTGACCGAAGAAGGCCACTACGGCGTGCTCGGCTCGGCCGGCGCCCGCATGGAAATGCCGGGTTGCAGCCTGTGCATGGGCAACCAGGCGCAGGTGAAAGAGGGCGCGACGGTGTTTTCCACCTCCACCCGCAACTTCCCGAACCGCCTCGGGAAAAACTCCAACGTCTACCTCGGTTCCGCCGAGCTGGCCGCGATCTGCTCCAAGCTGGGCCGCATCCCCACCAAGGCCGAATACATGGCCGACATGGGTGTGCTGACCGCTGCCAGCGACAAGATCTACCAGTACCTCAACTTCGACCAGGTCAAGGACTACACCGACATGGCTGACACCGTGAAGGACGGCGTAGCCGCTTAAGTGGACACCATGCCGGCGGCTTGACAGCCGCAAGCTGAAATGGAAGGATGAAGTGATGAAGAAACCGTCACTTCTTTCCTTCCTTTTTTTTGTTCTTTTTTCGGCCATCGGTGCAACCGCTCAAGCTCAAGATGCGCGCACCAACGCCTTCAACGACCCCTTCCTGCAGGTCACTTCGGCGATCAACCCATGCCCTGTGCCGGAGGGGCCGCTCTATACCGAGCAGGAAGTGCGCGACGTGGCCCATGTGCGGGCGCAGCACGGCGGCAGTTGCTACCGTGTGGGGCGTTGCCGTCTGGCCAACTCGTATTGGTATGACCAGGAAATCATTCCGCGCGTGTCGCAATACATCAAGCTCGATGGCCGTTTCGACGACACCAGCGTGTGGGTGCAGGGCGAGCGGCGCCTGGTTTTCCTCAAGGGTTGCGTCAAGACACGCGAACAATCGGAGGCGCTTGAAAAAGCCGTCTGGCTGGTCGATGACGTGATGGGCGTGGTGAATTACCTGCGCGTGGGTGATGAGCCCGTGCGCTATGTGCCGGCGCAGACTGAAAAGAAGTGAAGTGGGCTTGCCCCTTGCGCATGCAAAAAATCCCCGCAGTTTCCTGCGGGGAATTTTCATTGGGGGAGGCTATAGCCCCGACGGCAGCGGGTCTACCACCCGCAATTCCGAGCCGTCGACAAACTTCAGGTACCAGAACTCCGGTGACAGCGGCAGGTTGGGGCGTATGTGGCTGACATTGGCTGGCAGCACATAGACCGTGCTCGCGCCGTCGTCGGGCGGGGGTGCCAGGTAGTGGCGCTTGACCGTCACCAACCCGCCTATGGTGGAAACCACGGTGCCTATCGACTCGGTGACAGCATTGACGGTGGTGCCCTGGCCCAGCATGTGGATGGTGGTCTGGCCCATCAGGTCAGGACGTGAGGCTTCTATGTACAAGACTGCCGCGGTGTTGATGCGCAAATCGTCGGGCGCGCTGGGCTCAGTGGCTTTGTTGAAAGAKATAAAGGGCATGGATAGGGCCGGTTGGGGGACAGGTTTTCGGGCGAATTCTCAGGAAATATGCAGCTCTTTGTGCTCACCCAGCTTGCGCGGCAACTCGCCCAGGATGGCTGCCCTGGCCATTTTGGCCAGCTGCACCATCTTGCTTTCCTTCACGTCCCAGTATTCGGCGTGATGAATGCGCACTTCCAGCAGCGCCAGGTCCGGGTCGTTGACGCCCGCAGGAAACCAGGCGCGGGCAAGCGGTGACCAGAGTTCTTCTTTTTTCCCCTGGTCTTCCACGATCGCCGCCTGGCCCGACACCGATACGTAGCTGTCGGCGCCCGGGTCGGCGTACGACACGTTGACGTTGCCGTCCTGCTGCAGCCGCTGGGCCATCTCGCTTTTGCGTGAGATGAAGAAATACAGATGCGATTCCGCGTCAAGCGACTGGTTCTGCGTGGTCAGGGGATGGGCGTGCAACATGCCGCTGGCCTGGCGGTGCGTCAGCATGCCGAATTTGATGCCCTTGATCAGCTCCCAAAGGGTGTCGTGGTCTGATTTTGTTGCGCTCATGAAAACTCCCGTGGGTGGTGGCCAATGCGTCGATGCTAGGCATCATGCCGTTGGCCGCTCATCAGCGGGCGGCGCGGGCAGCTGTCAGCAAGTGCCGACAGCCCCCGGCTTCCAGCCRCAGCCTGTGTAAACCATCGCTCTACAGGGGAACTAATGGCGCGAGCGGTTACCATATAGATAGATGCAAGTAATTCGTATTTGTATTACGGCTTGCTTACAGGCGCCCAAGGGCTTCAAGGCCTTCGCGCCCGGCCCGGTTCGGGCGAACCGGGCCGCTTTCATCTCTAAAAGGTGTTTCATGAAACTGTCGTTCCCATCTTTTGCCGGCGCCGTGCTGGCCGTCGGTCTACTGGCCGCGCCCCTGGCCTCCACGGCCCAAACCGTCACGCCCACCGCCGAAGGCATCGTGGTTTACAACGCCCAGCACGCCAGCCTGACCAAGGCCTGGGCTGAAGCCTTCAGCAAGGAAACCGGCATCAAGGTCACTTTGCGCAACGGCAGTGACACCGAGCTGGGCAACCAGATCGTGCAGGAAGGCAAAGCCTCGCCCGCTGATGTGTTCCTGACGGAGAATTCGCCGGCCATGGCGCTGGTCGACACGGCAGGGCTGTTCGCTCCGCTGGACGTGGCCACGCTGTCGGAAGTGCCTGCCAACTTCCGCCCCGCGCATGGCCGCTGGACGGGCATCGCCGCGCGCAGTACGGTGTTCGTCTACAACAAGGCCAGGCTCACGCCCGC
>NZ_JBFUAZ010000098.1:0-9689 GCF_056406035.1 Polaromonas sp. P1_E1_2
GCTCCAGGCCGCTGTATGTCACACCGACAGAGAGGGTGCCCTTGAGCTGAAACAGCACAGGGGGAAAGTAGCGCAGCACCAGCGCCTGCTCCATGTCATTGTCCGGCCCGTAGCGGTAAGCGAGGGTACGTTCATGGTCGGCGGCAAAACCCTGCTCGTAGGCCGACCACAGTCGTTGCTCAATCTGCGGCGCGGTCTGTATGTCGTCAGCCCAGTTGCGCAATGGTGGATCAGTCACGATGGCGCCGAAAGCGTCGGGCTTGACCAGGTGATGCACATTCTTCATGCGGTCCAGCATGGCCGGGTGCGAGTCAAACGGATGCGGCACGCTGGCTGTTCCCATGGCTTTCACGAATTTGGTAGAGGCGGCGTAGGGTGTCAGGCCCGAGGCCACAAACTGCGCAATGCCGAGTTGCTGGCCGTGCTGCCGGTCGTGCTCGAACAGTTCACGCTCGATTTCCGACCGGTAGCTTGCGTAGGCGGTAATCTTGATCAGCGATTCCACAATGGCCTGCGGCGAAACCAGCTTCGCGGCGGCGCGGTCGGCCTTGAATTCGCGCTCGCGGCTGTCACGCATCAGCGCGAATTCAAATATCACCCGGTACAGGTACATCAGGTGATAGACCGCAACCGTCAGACCACCGCCACGCATCAGGCCGAGGTAGTGGTCGTACTGCACAAGCTTGGGCCCAAGCCGGGCGCTGCTGGCGGCATCACCACCGCGAAAATGCGCGAGCTCATGGCCCAGCACGGCATCGGCCTGGGCACGGTCCAGCAGCCGCAGCAGCGGAAGGCTGACAAACAACGTGCGGCCGGTCAGCGCCTGGCCGGCCACGGTAAGCGGCGCTTCGGTGACAAAAAAATTGGTGTCAATGCCCGCCACGATCTGTTTGGGCGGCGCGGTCTTCAGGCGCGCGGCCAGAGCGCGTGTGTTGGCCCAAAGGCCCGGCGCGTCGCCGTCGCTGACCAGCTCCCCGTCAATGGTGTTTGCCATGGCGGGGCGCCGCAGCAGCCCGGCAATGGCAAAGAACACCGCGACAGCCACCACAAAGCCGATCAGCGCGATCAGCTTGATGTAATACACGTGAAAGAAGAATGCCGTCACCCAAAAGGACAGCCAGACAAGCATGGTGCCCTGCACCAGCATTTGCGCCGCGCTGGCCAGGCTCAGCATGCGCCAGCCGGTCACAAAACTCAGGTACCGGGCCTTGCGGTTCCAGAAAGCCACGGCGCCCAGCAGCAGTTCCACCAGCAAGATGGCCACACCGCCGGCAATCGTCCATTTGGCGATGAGATGTGCCGCGTAAAACTGCCAGACTTCGGAGAACGGCTCGCAGAACATGTCCCTGTCCTGCACGAGGTCGGCGTTGGCGTCGGCACATATGCGGGAGACCGGGTTATCACGGTAAAACTTCTTGGTGTGCGCCTTGCTTTCGGCGGACATGCTCGAGTCCTGGTCGACCTGCCGCTCTATCGACTGGATGATGGTGCGGTCGAGTTGCTGCTGTGCATGCCTGGCGAACAGCAAGGTTGAGCCCGGAACCAGAAACAGCGTCACCAGCGCGAGGGCCAGAACTTTCAGCAGGTCCTTCCTGATCCTGCTGCTCACCGTATTGCCGTCTTCTCCACTGCCTGCCATGCTCCGCTCCCTGTTTTTTAGTCATTAACCGCTTTGCTCGAGTGGCTAATATACCGGCCCTCGCCTGCTTTCCAAGGCGGGCGAAGCGAGCGCTGAGCGGTCACACCGGCCAGACCACGCCCTTGTCGTTCAGGATGGCATCGAGCGGAATGTCGTGCGGCTCGGGCTCCATGTCGGGCAGCCAGCCCTGGGTATAGCCCAGGCCCACTGTGAAAGGCCGTGGTTGCAGCGTGGCCAGCGTGCGGTCGTAAAAGCCCCCGCCATAGCCCAGCCGATAGCCCCCGGGGCCGTAACCTACGCAGGGCACGAACAGCAGGGTGGGAATAATCACCTCTGTATCTTTTGGTTTCGGAATGCCGTAGGCGTCTTCTTCCATGGGGCAGCCCGGGTACCAGGCATGGAAAGTCAATGTCTTGTGCAGCTTGTTGACCACCGGCAGACCGATCTTGCGCGGCGACCGCGCTGCTATGCTTTCAGTAGCTAGTTGCGCACGTTCCACCTGGTCCAGCGCCGGATTTGATGACGAATCCTGGCTCAAAATGGCATCTTCCTGCCAGCGGTACAGTGCAGGCAGCGGATCGAACTCGCCCTTGATGGGCCAATACGCGCCAATCACCTCGTGCGTGGAACCTACCAGCCAGATGCGCATCACACGCTGCAGCAGGTCAGCCCGCACCAGGCGGTCAGGCATGTTCAGTCGCGCTTCCACCAGCGCCTTGCGTATGCTTAATTTGTCCATAATGTCCCGATGCTATACAAATTTCTTAATGGCCCGGTACGTGCGGCCTCCCTGCCCGCCATTTTTTCCGCGATTGCCTCCCTGACGCTGCTCGTCCCTGCAACCGCCCAAACCACCCTTCCCGCAAGCGCCAGCGCAGCCGACAACGTGATTGTGGAGATGAACAAGGCTTTCAAACGCGGCGACAAGGGCCGGCTGGCACAACTGCTGCCCCAGGCCCGGGGCCACGCGCTTGAGCCCTGGGCGGCCTACTGGGAACTCAAGACGCGACTGGGCGAAGCCAGTGCGCAAGAGGTGCAGGATTTTTTCGGCCGTTACGCCGGCACCTACCAGGAAGACCGGCTGCGCAACGACTGGCTGCTGCTGCTGGGCCAGCGCCGCGATTGGGCCGGCTTTGCCGCTGAATACCCCAACTACCGGATGAACGACGACAAGGAAGTGCGTTGCTACGCACTGCTGGTCGAACACCTCAAAAATCCGGTGGCTGATGCGCGCCTGGCCGACGAAGTGAAAAAGAACTGGTATGCACAGCGCGAGGCAGACGACGGCTGCAACTCGGCCGCCGAGCGGCTGGTTGGCACCAAAAACCTCACAGCGCAGGACGTCTGGATCAAGGCCCGCCTGGCCACCGAGGCCAACCGGCCACGCGCAGCGACCAGTGCGGTACAGATCATTGCGCCCGACGCCGTCGGCATGGTCAATGAACTGAATGCCAGCCCCATCAGGTTCCTGGCGGGCAAACACCTCGCGCTTAGCAAGGCGCGGCGCGAAATCGTCACGCTGGCGCTGATCAAGATGGCGATCAGCGACACGGACGGAGCGGCATCCCAAATGGAAAACAAATGGGGCATGCAGCTGAATACCGAAGAGCGCAACTGGGTCTGGGGTGTGATCGGCAGGCAGGCCGCCACCCGCCTGGGCACCACGCCTGCAGGCGACGCGCTGCAGTACTTTTCTAAGGTCACCAAGGACACCGACCTCAGCGATGACATGCTGGGCTGGAAAGTCCGGGCCGCATTGCGCGCAGGGACACAGCCCAACTGGACGCTCGTGCTGGCAGCCGTCAACGCCATGAGCGACGACGCGCGCAAGGAACCTACCTGGAGCTACTGGAAAGCGCGCGCGCTGCTGGCCACCGCGCCGCCTGACGCAGCGCCCAAAGGCCCGATCGTCGTCGCGACCACACCCGGCGTAACGCAAACCATCAGCACCGGCATCACCATTGCGCCGCAGCGAGCCGAAGCCCTGGCCTTGCTGCAGTCCTTCGCGTCGGCCCGTGGTTTTTACGAGCAGCTCGCGCTGGAAGAGCTGGGCCAGAAGATCACGGTGCCGGCTAGACCAGCGCCGCTGACGGCCGAGGAAAAAGAAACTGCACGGCTGAACCCGGGCCTGAACCGCGCCGCTTATGCCATCGCCGTCGGCCTGCGCCCCGAAGGCACGCGCGAGTGGAACTACAGCACCAACCTGCACAAGCGCGGTGGCATGGCTGACCGCGACCTGCTGGCGGCCGCCCAGTTCGCCTGCGACCGGCAGATCTGGGACCGCTGCATCAACACCAGTGAGCGCACCAAAGGCGAGATCGATTTCGAGCAACGCTTCCCGATGCCGTTTCGCGAAACGGTGACCAAACGCAGCCAGTCCATCAACCTCGACCCGGCCTATGTGTACGGCCTGATCCGCCAGGAAAGCCGTTTCATCATGGACGCGCGCTCCGGCGTGGGCGCTTCGGGCCTGATGCAGGTCATGCCGGCGACGGCACGCTGGACGGCCAAAAAAATCGGCCTTGAAGGCTTCACGCAAGACCAGCTCAATGACCGCGATACCAACATCGCGATCGGCACGGCCTACCTCAAGTTTGCGCTGGATGACCTGAACGGCTCCATGCCCATGGCCGCCGCAGCCTACAACGCCGGCCCCGGGCGGCCACGCCTCTGGCGCAACGGGCCGGTGCTGGACGCTGCGATCTGGGCCGAAAGCGTGCCGTTCAGCGAAACGCGCGACTATGTGAAAAAAGTGCTGTCGAACACCACCAATTACGCGGCCATCCTGACGGGGCAGCCGCAGTCGCTGAAAGCACGGCTTGGCACCGTGGGGCCCAGGGATGCGGCGCAGCCGGAGCCTTACAAGGATCTGCCTTGAAGTATTTTGGGGACGAGCGCGGGCAGCTATTGAATTGATAGCGTTTTTTCAGGGTTGTTATTAATTTTCCGGCGCACCCTCCTCTGAATCCTGCTGGCCGGGCAACCCCCGGCCAGCAACCCTCAGCAAAAAGCGCAACGACAGAACAAGCCAGGCCTCAGCCCTTGGGCTTATAAGCCACAACATCAATCTCCACCCGCGCATCCACCATCAACCGCGCTTCGGTCGTCGAGCGGGCCGGCTTCTTCTCACCGAAATAGCCCATGTAGATGCGGTTGAAACTGCCGAAGTCGCGCGCGTCCTGCAGCCAAACAGTGCTCTTGCAGACGTCGTCCAGCGTGCAACCGGCCAGGGCCAGCACCGCCTGCAGGTTCTTCATCACCTGGTGGGTCTGCATCTCTATTCCGCCGGTCACGATCTCGCCGTTTTCATTGGCCGGCACCTGGCCGGAGACATAGACGAAGTCACCGGCGCGTACGGCGGGTGAGAACGGTCGGGGCTGGCGGTCGGAGGCCAGCGGAGGATTTCCGAAATGTTCCAGAGGCATGAAGAACTCCTTTTTTCCAGTCTCTTTTGTGGCAAATTATGAAATATATTTTCATGAATATGCGCAAATACTCGGGTTTATCCTGAAAATGATCCTCTTCAGGTCAATTAATCTTCACTTTTGAAATTTAACTTCAATCAGGAGTTGTCATGATCCGTGGAATTCGCATGCACCGCCGCACTGCCTTGTCCTCCCTGTTGGCCCTGGGTGCGGCCGGCGCCGGCTTCGGTCCGGCCGCCGCGCAGACGGGCAAGTCAGCCCTGAATCTGGCCATGGTGGCTGAGCCGCCGACGCTGGACATCCAGTCGACCCCGGCCGACCTGGTCTGCATCATCATGCAGCACGTCTACGAGCCGCTGTTCACCTTCGACGCCAAGGCGGCCCTGGTGCCGATGCTGGCCGAGGCGATGCCCAAGATATCGGCGGACGGCAAGCTCTACAGCATCGCCCTGCGCAAGGGCGTGATGCTGCACAGCGGGCGCGAGCTTCATGCCGACGACGTGGTGGCCAGCCTGAAGCGCTGGATGGAAGTCTCGCCGCGTGGCAAGTCGGTGGCGGTGCAGGTGGCCGACCTGTCGGCCAAGGGCCCACTCAGCGTGGAGATCAGCCTGAAGAACGCCTATGCGCCGCTGCTCTCGCAGCTGGCGATGGCCTCGGGCATGGCAGCCATCATGGCCAAGGAATCGCTGGCCCAACCGCTGCGCGAATACGTAGGCACGGGGCCCTACAAGTTCAAGGAGCGCAAGCCCGACCAGTATGTGCTGCTCACCCGCTTCGATGGCTACACCGCGCGCAATGAAGCTGCCAGCGGTTACGGCGGCAAGCGGGTGGCCGTGGTGGAGGAACTGCGCTTCGTACCGGTGCCCAATGCCAACACGCGGGTGGAGGGTGCGCTGGCCGGCCAGTTCCACTACGCCGATCTGCTGCCGATCGAGGCGCTGCCGCGGCTGGAAAAAGCCGGCGGCAAGGTCGTGCCCATCATGACGCCCTCTTTCGGCTTTCCTTACCTGGTGTTCAACACCAAGGAGGGTTCACTGGCGCATCAACCGGTGCGCAAGGCGGTGCAGACCGCGCTGGGCGAAGGCGAGATGCTGGCAGCGGGCTTTGGCGACACGCGATTTTTCATCGCCGAAGGTAACCACTTCCCCAAAGGCACGCCCTTCTATTCCACAGCCGGCACCGCAGCCTATAACGAACGCGATGCCAAGAAGGCCAAGAGCCAGGCCGAGCAGGCCGGCTACAAGGGCGAGCCGGTGCGTATCCTGACCAGCCGGCAGTACGACTTTCACTACAACATGGCATTGATCATGGCCGAGCAGCTCAAGCGTGCCGGCTTCAAGGCCGAACTCAACGTGGTCGAGTGGGCGACGCTGCTGCAGCGCCGCGCCGACCCCAAGCTGTGGGACATCTACATCACCCATTCGGGCCTGTTCCCCGAGCCCATGCTTTCACCGCCGCAGCTGGGCGACGGCGCGCCGGGCTGGTGGAGCTCGCCCGCCAAGGCCGAGGCACTGGCCGCGCTGAACCAGGAGCCGAACCCTGCCAAGCGCGGTGCGCTATGGGGCAAGGTGCAGCAGGTGGTGTATGACGAGGTGCCTTACATCCAGGTGGGCAAGTTCGCCAGCCTGTCGGCGCGTGCGCCTGCGCTGCAGGGCTACACCCCCTACACCTACCCGTTCTTCTGGAACACCAGCCTAAAGAGTTGAGCCCCCACGCTTTTCACTCCGTGTAATGCGCTGCCCCCCGAGGGGGCCGTCCGCCTGCGGCCYGGCAAAGCCGGTTCCGCGGCTCAACTGGCTTTATTTCGCTGTTCTTTCGGCGGGCGTGGAGATGGGGACGTGGAGTGCCTTCGAATGAGTAAAAAATTCGCATCATTGAATAGAGCAACGTCATGACACGGTACCTCCTGTCCCGGCTGGGCGGCATGCTGGTGGTCATGGCCATCGTGGCGGTGCTGGTTTTCATCCTCACGCGCGCCGCCCCGGGTGACCCGATCGCCGTGCTGCTGGGCGACCAGGCCACGGCCGAGGACATCGCGCGCGTGCAGAAGGTCTATGGCCTGGACAAGCCCCTGCCGGTGCAGTTCGGCTTGTGGGTCCGGGAGCTGGCGCGCGGCAACCTGGGCGAATCGATCTTTCTGCAGCGCCCGGTAACCCAGGCGCTGTGGGAGAGGGCCGAGCCCACGACCCTGCTCTCGCTGATGGCCATCGCCATTGCCGCGCTGATCGGTGTGCCGTGCGGCATCGTCTCGGCCGTGTATCGTGGCAGGGCCGTCGACCAGGCTTTCACCGGCTTCGCCATGCTGGGCGCCAGCATACCCAGCTTCTGGTTCGGCCTGGTGCTGATGCAGATCTTCGCGGTCTCGCTGGGCTGGTTCCCCGTCTCGGGCTATGGCGARCCGGGCGCCTCGCTGGCGGCCCGCATCCACTGCCTGGTGCTGCCGGCCACGGTGCTGGGCGTGCTCAATTCGGCGCTGATCATCCGCTTCACCCGCGCTTCGATGCTGGATGTGCTGGGCGAGGACTACGTGCGCACTGCCCGGGCCAAGGGGCTTTCGGAAAACGTGGTGGTGCTCAAACATGCGCTGCGCAACGCGCTGGTGCCCATCGTCACCGTGCTCGGCCTGACAGTGGCACTGATGATCGGTGGCGCGGTGGTCACCGAGACGGTGTTCGGCCTGCCCGGCGTGGGCAACCTGGTGGTGAGCGCGGTGATCCGGCGCGACTACCCGGTGATCCAGGGGGCACTGCTGGTGGTGGCGGCAATCTATGTGGTGATCAACTTTGCGATCGACCTGCTCTACACCGTGGTCGATCCACGCGTGAAGTACTGAAGCGATGCGTATGCCTCAACTTCCTCTCATCCTGCGCAAGCTGTTTCGCCGCCGTATCGTTCTGGCCGCGGCCATCGCTTTGGTCGTGGTGGTGCTGGTATCACTCTTCGCCGGCCCCCTGAGCGGGCTGGACCCGAACGAAACCGCCGTGAGCCAGCGCCTCTCGCAACCCTCTTCTGCTCACCTGTTCGGCACCGACGAACTGGGCCGCGACCTGTTTGCCCGCATCGCCTTCGGCGGACGCTATTCGCTGACCATCGCGCTGCTGACGGCGCTGGGTTCGGTGGTGGCCGGCACCTTGTTTGGCCTGATCGCGGGTTTCTTTCGCCGGCTCGACGCGCCCGTCATGCGGCTGGTCGATGCCATGATGTCCTTCCCCGACATCCTGCTGGCAATCGCCCTGGTCGGCATTCTCGGCCCCTCGATGTTGAACGTGGTGCTGGCCCTGGTGCTGGTCTACACGCCTCGCGTGGCGCGGGTGGTGCGCGCCTCGACGCTGGTGGTGCGCGAGCTGCTGTTTGTGGAAGCGGCGCGCGCCGTCGGGGTCTCCACCGTGCGCATCCTCTGGCGCCATGTGCTGCCCAACCTGATGTCGCCGATTCTCGTGCAGGCTTCCTTCATCTTTGCCTACGCCATCCTGGCGGAAGCCGCGCTGTCTTTCCTGGGTGTGGGCGTGCCGCCCGAAATCCCGACCTGGGGCACCATGGTCGCCGGCAGCCAGCAATACGCCCACCAGGCGCTGTGGATCGTGCTGTTCCCGGGCCTGGCCATCATCCTTACCGCGCTGTCGCTTCAATTGCTRGGCGACGGCATCCGCGACCTGCTGGATCCGCGCCTGCGGAAATCGATGTGAACCGTCTCGAAGTACGCCACCTTTCCACCTTCTTCGACACCGACGAAGGCCTGATCCGCTCCGTCGCCGACGTGAGCTTCAACATCCGTGCCGGCAAGACCACAGCCCTGGTCGGCGAATCGGGCTCGGGCAAATCGGTCACCAGCCTGACGCTGATGCGCCTCTTGCCGCGAACCGCTTCGACGCAGGTCAGCGGCCAGGCCCTGTTCGTCAATCGCGCCGGCGAAACRCTGGACCTGTTGACGCTGCCCGAGCCGCGCATGCGCGCAATCCGCGGCAACGAGGTGGCGATGATCTTCCAGGAGCCGATGACCAGCCTGAACCCGGTCTTCACCGTGGGTGAGCAGGTGGCCGAATCGCTGCGCCTGCACAAGGGCCTGGGCCATGCGGCCGCCCTGGCCCAGGCCCTGCGCATGCTGGAGCTCGTCGAGATCCCGGCGGCTGCCCAGCGCCTGCATGAATACCCGCACCAGCTTTCGGGCGGCATGCGCCAGCGGGTGATGATCGCGCTGGCCATGGCCTGCGACCCGACGCTGCTGATCGCCGACGAACCCACCACCGCGCTGGACGTTACCATCCAGGCGCAGATCCTGGCGCTGATGCGTCGTCTGCAGGCCGAAACCGGCATGAGCATCCTGTTCATCACCCATAACCTGGGCGTGGTGRCCCACCATGCCGATGACGTGGCTGTGATGTACGCCGGCCGCATCGTGGAGGCCGCGCCTGTCAACGACCTGTTCGCACGGCCGCAGCATCCTTACACGCAGGGCCTGCTGGCCTGCCTGCCGGCGCAGCAGCGCGGGCGGGCGTCGGCGGGCGAGGGCTCACATGCGGCGGGAGGCAAGCGCCGACTCTATGCCATCCGCGGCCAGGTTTCCAGCCCGCTGGCGCCGCCACCGGGTTGCGCTTTCGAGCCGCGCTGTGACAAGGCCATCGCGG
>NZ_JBFUAZ010000099.1:0-9564 GCF_056406035.1 Polaromonas sp. P1_E1_2
GTTGTTGACCAGTGCGTCTTCGTAGCGAAAAAATGCGGCAGTCACTTCGGCATGAACGTCGGGCAGGTTGATGGCATGGATCATGATTTACCGATTGTCAGCGAAGCCAGCGAAGCCAGCGAAGCCAGCGGAGCGCGGGCGATGCCGGCTGCCTCCAGCACGGCCGCCACGCGCAGCGCGTGGTCTTCACGCCAGGGCGCGGTGACGAGCTGCACTCCTACGGGCAGGCCTTCATCCGGCCACACCGGCACCGCACAGACGGGCAGGCCTATGCACGAAAAAGGCTGGGTCAACAAACCCATGCTTGGGCGCAGCGGCAGTCGTTTGCCRTTCAATTCCAGCCACTCGGCGCCTATGGGCGTGGCGGCGCAGGGGGTGGCGGCGGCGAGCAGCACATCGAAGTGTTCAAACAGTCCGGCCACGGCCTTGGCATAAAGGCGGCGTACGCGCTGGGCGCGGTCTACCCAGGCAGCCGGAAGCAGGCTGCCCGCAAGAAAGCGGTCACGCGACAGAGGCTCAAAATCGCCGGCGCGGCGCCGCAGGTCGTCCAGGTGCAGGGCGCCTCCCTCGGCGTTGGTGATCAGGAAGGCGGCGGCGCGGCCCGCCTCAACCATCGGCAGCACCACCGTTTCACGGGCGCCCAGCGCCTGGGCTACACGTTGCACGGCGGCCCAGGCCTGGGGCTGGGCATGGTCCTGGAAGTAGCCGCCCAGCACACCCACTCGCAGTCCGCCCATGCCTTGCATCAGTGATGGCAATGCCGGCTCGGCGGCGCGCTGTGCGCAGCCGGGGTCGCGGAGGGTTGATGGCCCAGCGGCCTCCGGGCCTTGCATGAGGTCATAAGACAGGGCCAGGTCGCGCACAGAACGCGCAAACGGCCCCAGGTGATCCAGCCCGGAAATAAAGGGGTAGCTGCCGGTACGCGGTAGCCGGCCAAAAGTGGGCTTGAGCCCGAACACGCCGCACAGCGAGGCCGGCACACGGATGGAGCCGTTGGTGTCCGACCCCAGCGTCAGCGGTACCTGGCCCGCGGCCACTGCGGCGCCTGAGCCGCCGGATGAGCCGCCGGCGATGCGTGTGAGGTCGTGCGGGTTGCGGGCCGGGCCGGCATGGCTGTTTTCGGTGGTGAAGCCATAGGCATATTCGTCCATGTTGAGCGCACCCACCAGCACGGCGCCAGCTGCCTCGAGCCGCTGCACCAGCAGTGCGTCGGCCGTGGCAGGCGTTCGCCCGCGTTCAATGGCGGAACCTGCCAGTGTGGACAGGCCCTGGATATCAAACAGGTTCTTTACGGCAAAAGGAACGCCCAGCAAGGGCTGTGCTGCGAGGCCGGGCGCATCGACGGCGAGCTGCTGGTCCAGCAGTGCCGCGCGTTGCCGTGCCCGCGAGGCGGTGACTTCGGTAAAGGCATTGACGCGGCCATTGGTGGCGGCTATGTGCGCGAGGCTGGCTTCAATCAATGCGCCTGCACCGACCTCGCGCGTTCGCACGGCCCGCGCCATGGCCATCGCATCGCCGCGCAGGCATTCGGCAGCGTCGCTCATCCGCCAGCCTTGCCGGAAGGCTCAACAGGTACAAACACCGGCGCCGGGTCGTTATGGGCGTCCAGCGGCACGGCCTGCAGCTGCGCGGCAAAGCCGGCGGCCAGCGCGAAGAACTGCAGCACACCGGGCCGGTGTTCCGGATTCAGCGGCAAGTCCAGCGCGGCCGCGGCGGCGTCGACATAGGCATCTATTTGCGCGGGTGTCATGTGGTTCAGCGCCTGACTTCGCGCTGGAATATTTCCAGGCTGAGTTTCTTGGTGCGGATGAAGCTGGCTTCAGACAAGGTCTCCACCGTGCGCGGACGCGCATCGCCGTAGGGCAGGATTTCGGCGACGCGCGTCGGGCGCTTGGTCAGCAGCAGTACCTGGTCGGCGAGGTACACGGCTTCTTCCAGGTCGTGCGACACCAGCAGCATGGTAGTGCCTGTCTGCATGAACACCTCCTGCAGTTTTTCGCGGATGAACAGCGTCATCTCGAAGTCCAGCGCCGAGAACGGCTCGTCCAGGAACAGCACTTCCGGATTGGGCGCCAGCGCCCGCATGATGGAGGCCGTCTGCTGCTGCCCGCCCGAGAGTTCATAGGGGTAGCGGTTCAGGTCGAACTTCACGTCGAAGGAGGCCACGAGTTCGGCCATGCGCCTGTCGACTTCAGCCTTGGATCTGCCTTCAAGCTTGAGCGGGTAGGCGATATTGTCGATGGTACGCATCCACGGGAACATGGCTTCGCGGTAGTTCTGGAAGACGTAGCCGATCTTGGTGTCCTTGAGCGACTTGCCGTCGAACAGGATTTCGCCCGCGTCGATGGGGATGAGGCCCGCGATCATGTTGATCAGCGTGGACTTGCCGCAGCCGTTGGGCCCGAACACCGAAACAATCTTGTGCTTGGGGATGTCCAGGTTGAAGTCTTCATACAGCGGCCAGCCCGCAAAGTACTTGGTCAGACCGCGTATGGTGATGTGCGTGCCTGCCGGGCCGGGCTGGAATTCACGCACCGGGACATCGGCGAATACGGGAGCATTAATTACAGCGGACATGTCGGACTCCGGTGGGATCCATGGGTAAACACAGTGGTGAGTGACTGCAGGCCTCTCACCTTCAAGCAGGGGCCGCGGAACCGGCTTTGCCGGGCCGCAGGCGCAGCGGCCCCCTCGGGGGGAAGCGCATTACACGAAGTGAAAAGCGTGGGGGCCATTTATCTTCCACTCCAATGCACGATGCGGCGCTCGGCGACGAGAAACAAAATATTCAGCGCATACCCCAGCGCACCGGCCGCCAGGATGGACGCGTACATGTCCTTCACATTCATGACCTGCTGCGAGTTGATGATGCGGTTGCCCAGGCCGGTGTCGGCGCCTATGAACATCTCGGCAACGATCACGATGACGAGTGCCATGGACACCGCCGAACGCAGGCCGACAAAGCTCGGCTGCAGGCTTTCCCAGATCAACACGTCCTTGAACACTTGCCAGCGCGAGGCGCCCATGACTTTGGCCGCCATGACACGCTGCTTGCGCGCGTTGATCACGCCGTAGGCGCTGTTGAAGACCACGATCAGCAGCGCGCCGAAGGCGGCAATCGCCACCTTGTTGATGTCCGACACGCCGAAAATCATCAGGAAGAGCGGAATCAGCGCCGAGGACGGCGTGGAGCGGAAGAAGTCGATCAGGAATTCCACGCTGCGGTAGGCTTTTTCATTGCTGCCCAGCAGCACGCCCAGCGGCATGCCGACCGCGGCGGCGATCATGAAAGCCTGGACCGTTCGCCACACGGTGACGGCAAAGTCCTTGAGGAGCGGCCCGCCAGCCAGGCCGCTGAGCAGTGCGCCCAGCGCGTCGATCGGTGGCGGCAGCAGGATGGCCTTGATGAAGCCCAGGCGCACGGCCAGGTCCCAGATGATGAAGAGCGCCACCGGGCCGATGAAGGGCAGGGCCTTGTCCAGCGCCGGTTTGCGCTGCACGACGGCCGCCGGCGCGGCCGGAGGCGTCCAGGGTTTGGCGGGCGTTGCCGTCACGAGAGAGGTGGTACTCATGGTGTTCAACCCTTGTAGAGCATGGTGTCTACGATGAGGCGCGAACTGAAGATGCCTTTTTCGGAGAACAGGTCGAAGAATTTCTGGAAGTGCGCCACGTCGGCCGGGGTGAACTCGTTGTACATGGTGTAGGCGGCCAGCGGCACCTCGCCGGTGAGCGGGCCTTCAATGGCGGTGTAGCCCTTGAGGTACTGGCGCGCCTCGACCGACTTGCTTCGCACGTAGGCCACTCCCTTGCCGTAGGCGGCGACGAATTTTTTCGCGGCATCGGGGTTCTTCTTGATGAAGTCCGAAGACAGCGACGCCGAGCCGCCGAACCACGRTGCCATCGGGTCACCCAGCACATAGCGCGCGATGACGCCGGCTTCAAGCACGCGCGTCGTGCCGTTCATGCGGCCTATGGTGCCGGTGGGCTCCAGCGTGTAGGCACCGTCGATCTGGCCGGCGGCGAGCGCGGCCACATGCTGGCCGATGGGCAGCTCGACCACGGTCGCGCCTGTAGCGCCGCCGCGCTCCAGCACGGTCTTGGCCAGCGTCACGTTCTGGATTCCGGGGCCGGAGCCGACGCGCTTGCCTTTGAGGTCGGCCATCACCTTGGCCGGACTGGCCGCCGGCACGATCACCTCGTCGAGCACATTCTTCACGTTGCTGGGGTTGGAGCAGAAGATCTTGAAGGTGCCGGGCTGGGCGATCTCGCCGATGGCGATGTTGGCCGAACCGGTGCCGTTGGCGGTGCCGTCGGCGCGGCCCGAGAGCACCGCCTCCATCACCTGCTGCGCACCGGCGAATTTGAGCGGCTCCACGTCAAGGCCGGCCTCTTTGAAGTAGCCCAGCTCGATGGCTGAGTAGAACGGCAGGCCGGCGGCAATGGGCCAGTAGCCGATGCGTATCTTGGGACCGCCCTGCGCATGCAGGAAGGCGGGCATACCCAATAGACCCAGGGTGGCACCGGCGGCCGTGGCCTTGAGCAGCGAGCGGCGTGCCGGGCCGTGGGGGGCGGGTGACGGTGTGAGAACGGGCTTCATGAAATGCTCCTGCTGGTGATGGATAAACGGTGGATGAACAGGTTGGTAAAGGGTGATGAAAAGCTTCAGGCCTGCGCGGCTGGCTTCAGTGAGTCGAGGTAAGCGCGCCAGCCGCCCAGGTGTGTGATGTCTTGTGCACCTTGCAGGGCATGCGCCTCGCAGAGGAAGCCCTGGACGCTGCCGCCGCCCTCCAGCGCCAGCGTGCCTATGCCCAGGGGTGCGGGGATCAGCGCAACGAAAGAGCCGTAGTGCTGCACCGGCATTTCCCAGATTTCCAGCGCGATGCCTGCACCTTCATTGGCCGCCACACGCAGCAGCCCCGGCTTGGGCGGCACCGTGCCCGGCAGGGCGTAAAAGCGGTAGTCTGGCGCGGTGCGTGCCGGGCCCACCAGCGTGGCGCCGCGCGAGGTCAGCTGGCTGTTCAGCGGCATGCCCGAAAGATGAGCGCCCACCACGGCCAGCCTGACCGTGGCCGCCGGCTGGATGCCTGGCAACGCTGCGGGTGCGGGCAGCGCTTCGTTCAATGCGCCCAGCGGCAAACCAGTGGCATGGTGATAGCGCTGCCCCAACTCAGCCAGTTGCCAGTCGCTGCCCGCCAGCCCCACCAGCGTGATGCCGAAAGGCAGGCCGTCAGGACGCAGGCTGCTGGGCACGGAAAGGGCCGCGTAGTCCAGCAGGTTGACGAAGTTGGTGTAGGTGCCCAGGTGGCGGTTCAGCGTGACGGGGTCGCGCTGCATGGCCTGCAGCGTGTAGTGCGTGGGCGCGGTCGGCAGCAACAGCACATCAATGTCACGCCACATTGCGCCCGCCTGCTGGCCCAGCGCGCGTAACTTTGTTTGGGCTGCATACAGGTCGGCAGCGCTGTATTGGCGGCCTGCGCCGATGATGCTGCGCACCGGCTCGATCACCGCTTCTTCATGCGCGTCAAAAAAATCGCGCACGGCGGTGTAGCGTTCAGCCACCAGCGCGCTTTCATAGAGCAGCGCGGCCGCCTCGGCCAGCGGCGCGAAGTTGATGGAGACCGGCACGCCGCCCAGGGCCTTCATGCGGGTGACAGCTTCGCCAAAAGCCTGTTCGGCCAGCGCGTCGCCGCAGAAGCCCAGTGTTGAAGGCACACCGAAACGAAAGCCTGCGGGCAAGGCGGTGTCGGCCATCGCCAGCACGCGCGAGTAGGGATCCAGCGGGTCGTAGCCCATGGCCGCTTCGAGCACGCGGGCGGCCGTGGCCACGGTGCGCGCGAAGATGGAGACGCAGTCCACGCTCTGCGCGGCCGGCACCACGCCGCGTGCGCTGACAAGGCCTTTGGAGGGTTTCAGGCCCACGATGTTGTTCAGGCCCGCCGGCACGCGCCCGGAACCCGCCGTGTCGGTGCCCAGCGCGAAATCCGCCTGCCCGGTCGCCACCACGTAGGCGGAGCCGGAACTCGACCCTCCTGATATATATGCCGGGTTGATCGCGTTGGGAACGGCGCCGTAGGGGGAGCGTGTGCCGTTGAGGCCGCAGGCGAACTGGTCCATGTTGGTCTTGCCAAGCAGTTGCGCACCCGCATCGAGCAGCTTTTGCACCACGGCGGCGTGCACCGTCGGCGTGTAGGCAAAAGCGGGGCAGGCCGCGGTGGTCGGCAGGCCCGCTACATCAATGTTGTCTTTGGCCGCAAATGAGAGCCCGGCCAGCGCGCCGCCGCGGCCGGTCGGGAAAGACGATGTCCTGGTAATCCAGGCCTCGGGAGCCCTGCCGGCGTCCGTGCCTGCAGATGCCATCACCTGCTCAGGTGCAGCGAGCGATTGAGGAGAGTTCGGCGATGAAGAGATGTGCACCAATTGAAAGCATCCATACTTGTGTACAAGATGAGATGCAAGAGTTGTGCCAATCCGTAGAGCCGTCCCGAGCACTGCCGATGACGAAAAGTACTTTGATGTCTGCTTGTCATCCAATTAGGCGCATGAATGTCATGGATAAAGCGATTCTTGGGTAATTAATCGCGCTCGATGTATCAAATACAGTAGAGGCTTATGGAAAAGCCTCGCTCCAACCCACAGCCCAAGCTTCGTGCCGTGCTGTTTGATGCCTACGGCACGCTGTTTGACGTGTACAGCGTGGGCTTGCTGGCGGAGCAACTGTTTCCGGGCAAAGGCGAAGCGCTGGGCGTGCTGTGGCGCGACAAGCAGATTGAG
This sequence comes from Polaromonas sp. P1_E1_2, assembly GCF_056406035.1. Taxonomy (NCBI): domain Bacteria; kingdom Pseudomonadati; phylum Pseudomonadota; class Betaproteobacteria; order Burkholderiales; family Comamonadaceae; genus Polaromonas; species Polaromonas sp. P1_E1_2. Next base: position 6,772 of record NZ_JBFUAZ010000099.1, read on the forward strand.
TACACGCGCCTGGTGACCATCAGCAGTGGCGGCTCGCATTACCGGCCCTTCTGGGACCTCACGCGCGCAGGCCTGCGTTATGCGTGCAAACGCCTGGGGCTGGATTTGAATGCCGCCCGTGAGGAGCAGCTCATGAACCAGTACCGCCATCTGTCGGCGTTTCCGGAAAACCGCGAGGTGCTGCAGGCGCTGAAGGCGCGTGGCATCACCACCGGCATCCTGTCCAACGGCGATCCCTCCATGCTGGATGTGGCCGTCAAGTCGGCAGGGCTGGAAGGCCTGCTGGACCACATCATCAGCGTGGACAGCATCCGCAAATACAAGACCGCGCCCGAAGCCTATGCGCTCGGGCTGAAAGCCACCGGACTGGAGGCGAAACAGATCGCCTTCGTGAGCTGCAACGGCTGGGACGCGCTGGCGGCCACCTGGTATGGCTACCAGACGCTGTGGGTTAATCGTTACCAACTGCCGTTTGAAGAGCTGGGCACGCAGCCCCTGTACACCGGCAGYAGCCTGCGTGAAGTGCTCTCGCTGCCGCTGCACTGATTTCGCAGACACGTTTTATTTTTAGTTTTTTAGTTTTTATTCTTCTGATGCTTTTGAGAAAAGGGACCGCACCATGAACACAACAACCAACGCACGCACCTCCAGCCACCGCCTGCAGGTCGCCACCGGGCTTTACCGCTTCATCGAAGACGAGGTGCTGCCTGGCACCGGTGTGGCCAGCGGCGCTTTCTGGAAGGGCTTTGACGCCATCGTGGCCGATCTGGCGCCCAGGAACCTCTCCCTGCTGGCAGAGCGCGACCGCCTGCAGGCCGAAATGGACGCCTGGCACAAGGCCAACCCCGGCCCCATCGCGGACATGAAGGCTTACCGCGCTTTCCTCGAAAAAACCGGCTACCTCGTGCCTTCGCCGAAGAAGGTCACCATCACCACTGCCAACGTGGACGCCGAACTCGCCAGACAGGCCGGCCCGCAACTTGTGGTGCCCATCCTGAACGCGCGCTATGCGCTCAATGCCGCCAATGCGCGTTGGGGCAGCCTGTATGACGCGCTCTACGGCACCGACGCCCTTTCCGAGGATGACGGCGCCACCAAAGGCAAAGGCTACAACCCCGTGCGCGGCGCCAAGGTGATCGAATACGCGCGTTATGTGCTGGACCGCACCGCGCCGCTGAAAAAGGGCTCGCACATCGATTCGATCGCCTATGCGGTCAAGGGCGGCAAGCTCGTCGTTACCCTGAAAGGCGGCAAGACAACGGCGCTGGAAGACGCCAGCCAGTTCCTCGGCTACCAGGGCAAAGCCTCCGCGCCGTCGTCGGTGCTGCTGCAGYACAACGGCCTGCACATCGACATCCGCATTGACCGCGGCACGCCCATCGGCAAGACGGATCCAGCCGGCGTGAGCGACCTGGTGATAGAGGCTGCGCTGTCGACCATCATGGACCTGGAAGACTCGGTGGCCGTGGTGGACGCCGACGACAAGGTGCTGGCCTATCGCAACTGGCTGGGCATCCTGCAGGGCACACTGACCGAAAGCGTGACCAAGGACGGCAAGACCTTCACCCGCGGCCTGAACCCTGACCGTGAATACACCTCGCCGAAAGGCCCCAAGGGCAAAGCAGTGGTACTGCACGGCCGTTCGCTGATGTTCGTGCGCAATGTGGGCCACCTGATGACCAACCCGGCCGTGCTGTACACCGCCGCGGATGGCAGCACGAAGGAAATTCCGGAAGGCATCCTGGACGCCGTGATCACGACCACGATCGCCATCCACGACCTCAAGCGCAAGGGCAAGCCCGGCATCAGGAACTCGCGCAAGGGCTCGGTCTACATCGTCAAGCCCAAGATGCACGGCCCCGCTGAAGTGGCATTTGCCGCTGAACTCTTCAGCCGCGTCGAAAAAATGCTGGGACTGCCGGGCAGCACGGTCAAGCTCGGCATCATGGACGAAGAGCGCCGCACCAGCGTCAACCTCAAGGCCTGCATCGCTGCCGCTTCCAGCCGCGTGGCTTTCATCAACACCGGCTTCCTGGACCGCACCGGCGACGAAATGCACACGGCCATGCAGGCCGGCCCGATGATCCGCAAGGGCAACATGAAAATCAGCCCCTGGCTCAGCGCCTACGAGCGCAGCAACGTGCTGGTCGGCCTGGCCTGCGGCCTGCGCGGCCGCGCCCAGATCGGCAAGGGTATGTGGGCCATGCCCGACCTGATGGCCGACATGCTCAAGGCCAAAATCTCGCACCCGCAGGCCGGCGCCAACACCGCCTGGGTTCCCTCGCCCACGGCTGCCACGCTGCATGCGCTGCACTACCACCAGGTCAACGTGGCGGCGGTGCAAAAAGACATCGAGAAGAAGGTCGACCTGAAGTCCGAAATCGCCCGCCTGCTGCCCGAGCTGCTGCTGGTGCCGGTCTCGCCCGATGCCCAATGGACGCCCRCCGAGAAGCAGCAGGAGCTGGACAACAACGCCCAGGGCATCCTCGGCTATGTGGTCCGCTGGATCGACCAGGGTGTGGGTTGCTCCAAGGTGCCCGACATCCACAACGTTGGCCTGATGGAAGACCGCGCCACGCTGCGCATTTCCAGTCAGCACATCGCCAACTGGCTGCTGCACGGCGTGGTCACGAAAGCGCAGGTCAAGGAAACCTTCGAGCGCATGGCCGCCGTGGTCGACGGCCAGAACGCCGGCGATCCCCTCTACAAAAAGATGGCGGGCAACTTCGAGACGTCGGCGGCCTACAAGGCTGCGTGCGACCTGGTCTTCAAGGGCCTGGAGCAACCCAGTGG
>NZ_JBFUAZ010000100.1:0-9551 GCF_056406035.1 Polaromonas sp. P1_E1_2
TGCAAGCGGAGCAAAGAAGCAATGTTGACAGGATGACTGCGTAACGCATGAAGAATTCTTTGGGTTTCAGTTTGATAAGAAAGGAAGGGCCTGAGCCTGCAAACTGATTCTAGGCGGCCAGTCTGCCAACCGCCTCCTCAATATGAACGAGCATAGGCAAACACGCAGCTGTCATTGGGGCGTCGGCGTATCCCTACAAGGGCATCAGTCCCATCCGACAAATCAGGTATGCAGGATGGATACCATGGGGGTTGTTTGCACCGTGGCGGGCGCCGGGTGCCGAATACCCAACCCTTCAGGAGACACGACATGGCCAGCAAAAAGACCAGCAAGAACACGATCTGCCTGTGGTACGACGGCGGTGCCGTTGAGGCCGCAAACTTTTATGCAAAAACCTTCCCCGACAGCACTGTGGGCAAACTCTTTTATGCGCCGGGTGACTACCCCGACGGCAAGCAGGGTGACGTGCTAACGGTCGAGTTCACCGTCGCCGGCATTCCCTGCATCGGGCTGAACGGTGGCCCGCTCTTCAAGCATAACGAGTCATTCTCTTTTCAGATTGCCACCGATGACCAGGCCGAAACCGACCGCTTGTGGAATGCGATCGTCAGCAATGGGGGGCAGGAAAGCGAATGCGGCTGGTGCAAGGACAAGTGGGGCCTGTCATGGCAGATCACTCCGCGCGCGCTCACTGACGGTATAGCCGACCCCGATCCCAAGGTGGCCAAGCGCGTGTTCGACGCGATGATGACCATGAAAAAGATTGACGTCGCCGCGATAGAGGCGGCGCGCCGGGGTTGAGACGCTTGATGGAATGACGCGTTTGTGTCCCGCTGCGCGGTGCGCTCCCGTTCAGGCTTGAGAAGTGGTCCGGACGTGATTTGCATGCGAAATTTCCTCCGGAGGTACCGGGCGTAGTACGTACCGATATCGGGAGTTCGTCCTACACCACCGAACCCGCAGCCTCCTAGCATGAAGACACCAGCAATGAAAAGCCACCCCGGCGTGCAGCCGGTAACCGTGTGCGATTCATTCACGTGAAGAGGGTCTGGCGGCGTGATCAAGCGGCATTTTCTCTTCACTTTCATTAACGTTCTCAAGGAGACTGAAATGATTGGAATCAAACAAACTGCGCTTTGTGCGGTGGTGCTTGCCGGTCTGGCGGGCTGTAGCGGCATGACGACTCAGGAGAAAAATACCGCCATCGGCGCCGGTGTAGGCGGTGTGGCCGGCGCGGCTCTTACGGGTGGCAGTGCCTTGGGGACTGTAGGCGGCRCCGCGGTCGGCGGTGTGATCGGGCATGAGGTCACCAAACCGAAGAGGTAAGTTAAGTCCTGGATGCGGTGGCTTGCTTGCACGTCAAATGCAAGTGGCGCCGCTTCCCTGTTCTCCTCTCTGAGGGAACGCTCGAAGCCTTTAAAGAATCCGGTTAAACCAAAGCAGCGACAAACTCGCCGACACCAGCGCCAGCACGGCGGCAAGAAGCGCCAGCAACCCCGAGACCTCGGTTTCTTTTTTCTCAATCGCCAGACGTGAACTGAGGGTTTCATATACCTTCTTCAGGTCGGCCGCCGTACCTGCGTAGAAGTACTCGGCCTGTGTTGCGCGGGCAATGCCTTTGAGGGTTTCCTCGTCGAGCTTGACGCGCATGGACCAGCCTTCAAAACCAATCGTTTCGCCATCCACCGTGCCCACCCCGACGGTGTAGATGCGGACACCGCGGTCTGCTGCGAGCTTGGCGGCATCGATCGAATCCACCCCCGTGGTGCGCTGGCCGTCGGTTAGCAAGATGATGGCGGCCGAGGTATAGGAGCCGGGAGCGACGGGGGTGAATTCTTTCTTCGCGTTCTTGTCGGGGTTCAGGGCCTGGTCCAGCGATGTGCCGCGGGGCTTTTCCCTTCCGTACTGCATGGAGGCGATGTCGATGCCTGCGTCGGGGAACAGTTCGGCCAGCGACACGACAATGCCGTTGCCGATGGCGGTGCCGCGCTGTAGCTGGAATTTGTCAATGGCTGCCGTCAGGTCTTCACGGCTGAGGGTGGGCTGCTGCACGACGGCTGCGGTGCCGGCAAACGCGACGATGCCGACGCGCACATTGCGCGGCAAGTCGGCCAGAAAAGCCTTGGCAGCGTTCTGGGCGGCGACCAGGCGGTTGGGCTGCACGTCGGTGGCGCGCATGCTGCCCGACACGTCCATCGCGAGGATGATGGTCTCGCGCTGCGACGGCAGGCTGATCACGGCAAAGGGGCGTGACGCCGCCACCAGCATGGCGGCGATGGACAGCAAAAATAGCAGGGGCGGAACATGCCGGCGAAAGCTTTGGCCGCGGCCCATGGCTTCGCGCACGATGGAGAGGCTGGCGTAGCGCAGCGCCATTTTTTTCTTGCGGCGCAGCAGCCACACATACACGGCCACCAGCAACGGGATGGCCAGCAGCAGCCATAAAAACTCCGGCCAGAGGAAAGTCGGCAGGGGAAGCTTTGACATGAATGAGGTTAACCAGCTGAAGTTCATGGATGTTCCTTGGCGGCTTCTTCAGGCGGCGTGTTTCAGGTGGGCGGGCAGCTTGCCGCCTGCTGCGTTGGCGCCTGATGTACGGCTGCGCCGTTTGCGGAGCTCGGTAAACCGCAGGATGGCGTCAACCAGGTTGTCGTCGGTGGAAAGCTCCAGCGTGTCCACGCCGGCACGCGCCAGCGATTGCCGCAGCTCGGCCTCGCGCTGGGCGGCGATGCGTGCAAAGCGTTTTCGAAAGCCCGCGTCGTGGGTATCGACCAGCAGTTGCTCGCCGGTTTCGACATCACGGATGGGAATCAGGCCCAGGTCGGGCAAGTCCAGCTCCAGCGGGTCGAGCAGGCGCACGGCGACCACTTCATGCCGGCGGGCGAGTTGGCCCAGCGGCTTTTCCCAGCCAGGTTCGCTGATGAAGTCGGACACCACAAACACGGTGGAGCGCCTGCGTATGAAGCTGGCCGCGGACTCGAGCAACTCGTGCAGGCGTGTGGGGCCGAGGTCTGTGGTTTCAGGGCGGGCCTGCAGGGTGTGCAGCAAATGCAGCACGTGGTGGCGGCCGCCGCGCGCGGGAATCACGGCATCAACACCGGAGCCATAGAGCATGGCGCCCACGCGATTGCCGTGGCGCGTCAGCATGCGGGCCAGCACGGCGACAAATTCAGCGGACACATTGCGCTTGCGCAGTTCGCTGGAGCCAAAGTCCATCGAGGGGCTCAGGTCCAGCAGGAACCAGGCGCTCATTTCGCGGTCTTCGGTAAACACGCGCACATGGGGTTGCTCGAGCCGGGCAGTGACGTTCCAGTCGATGTGACGCACGTCGTCGTGGTGCTGGTATTCACGCAGGTCGGCCAGGTCCATGCCGGTGCCGCGCAGCAAGGTGCGGTAGTCGCCCTGCAGCAGGCCGTCGAGCCGGCGCAGCACGGTCCACTCCAGCCGGCGCAGCAACTGCTCTGCGTTGGATGAAGGTGCGCTCATGGCGATCCTCCGAAACCAGCATGAGCCGCGGAACCGGCTTTGCCGGGCCGCAGGCGGGCGGCCCCCTCGGGGGGCAGCGACCCGCGAAGCGGCGGAGCGTGGGGGCTCACATTTCTAGGCGGCGAGTTTTTCATGCTCTAGTGGTTTTGCTGGAGGCGGGATTTTGGCCATGATCTTCGCGACGAGGCCGTCGGCCGACAACCCTTCAGACAGCGCCTCGTAGGACAGCACCAGCCGGTGGCGCAGCACGTCGGGCACCAGGTCGGTCATGTCTTCGGGCAGGGCGTAGCTGCGTCCGCGCAACATGGCCAGCGCGCGGGCGCCTTCAGTCAGGTTGATGGTGGCGCGCGGGCTGGCACCGAAGGTGATGAAGCGCTGCAAATCCTTGAGGCCATGCTTGGTCGGGTTACGTGTGGCCGAGACCAGGCGCACGGCGTACTGCACCAGCGAGGGGTCGACGTAGATGCGGCGGCATTCGGCCTGCAGCGCGGCCAGCTGTTCGGTGGTGGCGACAGCGCTTACGGCGACGGCCGGGCCGGTGACGCGCTGGACGATGACGAATTCTTCTTCGTCGGTCGGGTAGTCCACCAGCACCTTCATCATGAAGCGGTCGACCTGCGCTTCGGGTAGCGGGTAGGTGCCTTCGGTTTCAATCGGGTTTTGCGTGGCCATGACGAGGAAGGGTTCGGGCACCTTGTGGGTGATGCCGGCAATCGTGACCTGGCGCTCCTGCATCACTTCCAGCAGCGCGCTCTGCACCTTGGCAGGCGCGCGGTTGATTTCGTCGGCCAGCAACAGGTTGGTAAACACCGGCCCGAGCGAGGTGGTGAACTCGCCGGTTTTCTGGTTGTAGATGCGTGTGCCCACCAGATCGGCCGGTACCAGGTCGGGTGTGAACTGGATGCGCTTGAAGTTGCCCTGCACAGTGTTGGCCAGCGTCTTGATGGTCAGCGTCTTGGCCAGGCCGGGAACGCCTTCCACCAGCAAATGGCCCTGCGCCAGGATGGCGACCATGACGCGTTCAAGAAAGCGGTCTTGCCCCACCACCACGCGTTTGACTTCATACAGGATCTGCTCCATCAGCAGCGCGGTGGCGTCATGGCCGGTGGCGGAATGTTCGGGCGTGTGCTGTTCCATGCGTCGATGTCCTTAAAGTCTTCAGAAGGGGGGCATGCCGGCGGCCGAGGCCGCGTTTTCAATCGGCACCGCAAAACCGATGCCGACAAACGTGCGTTGCTGGTTGGGGTTGAAGATGGCGGTCACGATGCCGACCACTTCGCCGTCCATGGTGACCAGCGGCCCGCCGGAGTTGCCGGGGTTGGCGGCGGCGTCGAACTGGATCAGGTTGCTCATCATCTGTTTGCCTTCGGGCGAGCGGAAGTTGCGCTTGAGGCCGGAGATCACGCCCTGCGAGGCCGAGGGGCCTATGCCGAAGGGGTAGCCCACGGCCATGACCTGGTCGCCGGGGGCCAGGTCGGCGGTGGAGCGCATGGTGGCGGCAATCAGGTCGTCGGGGATCTTGTGGGCCTGCAGCACGGCCAGGTCGTTCTCGGGCTGCACGCCGGTGATGCTGGCGGTGGATTCGAGGCCGTCTGCGAATGTGACCTTGATGGTTGTTGCGCCCTGCACCACGTGCAGGTTGGTCAGGATGATGCCCTTGTCGACGATGACCACGCCGGTGCCCACGCTGCGCTCGCCATCTTCCTTGCCGTCCTTGTCTTTACCCAGCCCCACGATGCGCACGACGGAGGGGATGATGGTGTCATAAGCCCGGGTGCCGGGGGAGGGCAGGACTGTGGTCTCCAGCGTTTTGAGGACGGCCGCGTTGATGTCTTCCTGCGTCAGCTTGCGGGCCGCAGGCCGCAGCGGGGAGGCAAAGCTGATGGCCAGCAGCAGGGCCAGCAGGCCGACGACCGACCAGAGCAGGTAAAGCTGGTTTTGGGCAAGCCGTTTGGCCAGGCGGGAGGCGCGGGGGAAGCGGGAAGGTGCGGGGGCTGGAATGGCGTCGTCTGGGCCGGCAGCCTGCTCGGGCGGTTGCGTCTGGGCATCACCCGCGCCCTGCGCCGGACGGTTTGAACTGCTGTAAAGGGCTGGCCTGCGCATCCGTTCACCTGTGAGGTCAATGTCAAAACCGGGCTGATACCACCGGGCGTGAAAACCTGCTTCAGGCCCCGTATTTACAGTTGCACCGTATCACGATTTGTGCATCCGTGCACGTGATTTGGGTATAGGCGTAGGGGGCTTTGTAAAGCGCCTGTTACTGCGCAGTCTGGGCTCGATTCGAGCCCGATTTTGGGGCGGCCTGGACTGTTTCAGGCGCTTCAGGCGCCAGGGCTGTCGGCGGGCTTGCGCAGCAGGGTCAGCGCCAGGGCCGCCGAGGCCAGCATCAGGAACAGGCTGACGGCATTGAGCACCGGCGTGGCGCCCTCACGCATGCGGCCGTACATCATGACGGTCAACGGCGCGTCCGAGCCGACCAGCATCAGCGTGGTGTTGAAGTTCTCGAAGGACATCAAAAACGAGATCGCTGCAGCGCCGATCAGCGCGGGTTTCAGGTAAGGCAGGGTGATGGTGGCGAAGACCGCGGCGCGGGAGGCGCCCAGGTTGTAGGCGGCTTCTTCCAGGGTGATGTCAAAACGTTTCAGGCGGGCCGAAATGATGAGCGTGGCGATGGACACGATGTAGGAAAACTGGCCCAGCACCACCAGCGGAAGCCCTGGTCGCAGGAAATCCAGCTCCAGCCCCCACCAGTCGTCGGCAAACTGCGCCAGGCGGCTGGCAAAGGCCAGGATCGAAATACCCAGGATGACGCCGGGAATCACCAGCGGCGCCAGCATCAGCATCGACAGCGCTTGTTTGCCCGGAAAGCGGCTGCGCTCAATCAAAAAAGCGTTGGTCGTGCCCACCAGCACCGCCAGCAGCGTGACCCAGCCGGCCACCACCACGCTGGTCCAGAGGCTGGCGAGCATGGGGCGATCGGCAAAAAGGCCTGTGCGTCCGGACTTGCTGCCAAAAAACCAGTCGAGCGTGAAGCCGCGCCAGGGCGGCGCCGGATAGGGTGCGTCGTTGAAGGCAAACACCGCGACCACCACCAGCGGCAGGAACAGGAAAGCAAAAAACGCCAGGGCATAAGCCACGGTGCCGGCGCGCAGCCAGGCGGGGCGGGGCAGGGAGGCGATCATGCAGTSCCCTTCATCATGACCGGCGCATGACTTCGCCGAATTTCTGGCCGGTTAATTTAAGGCCAAGCCAGACGATCGCTGTTGACAAACCCAGCAGCAAAAATCCAAACGCCGCGCCTTGCTCCCAGTTAAAGCGCGTGATGAACTGGGTGTAAATCTGCTCGGTAAACCACAGCGAATTTTTACCGCCCAGCAAGGTGGGCGTGAGGTAGTTGCCCAAGGTCAGCATGAAGACCACGATGCAGCCGGCGAGGATGCCGGGCGCGGCATGCGGAATGACGATTTGCCGCAGGATGGAAGGGCCGTTGCCGCCCAGGTCATACGCCGCTTCGATCAGCGTGTCGTCCAGGCTTTCAAGGGCGCTGATTAGCGGCACCACCATGAAGAGCATGGAGGTATAGACCAGGCCGACCAGGATGGTGGCGTCGCGGTAGAGCAGCTCTACAGGTGCATCAGTGAGGCCCAGCTGCACCAGCACGGCGGGCAGCACGCCCGATTCGCGCAGCAGAATCATCCAGCCCAGGGTGCGCACGGTTTCGCTGACCCAGAAGGGGATCAGGCACATCACCAGCAGCAGCGACTTGGCACGGCCGCGCACCAGCTTGGCAATCGTCCAGGCGATGGGAAACGCCAGCAGCAGTGTGATCAGCGTGGCCAGGATGGACATGACGGCGGTGCGCACAAAGGTGTGCCAGTACAGCGGTTCGTCGATGAAGGTGCGGTACTGCGCGATGCTGGGTGCATATTGCCGCGGTGCGATGCGTTCGCGCAGCGACAGGATGGCCAGGTCGATGTGCGGCAACACGATGAGGCCCACCAGCCAGATCAGCGCCGGCGCCAGCAACAGCAGCAGGATAAGTTTGGCCTGCGCCGATGCGGGTCCGGCATTTGCTGCGGGCATGGCGGCTGCGGCTTGCATGATCTGCAGGCGCTAGGCGCCGGCTGTCCCGAAACAGGTGGCTTGCGCGGGGTCGAAGCTGAAGGCTACCGTTTCACCGACACGCAAGTCGGCAAAGCGGCCGGTCTGCGGTAGCGCGATACGAAATTCCGTACGGCTGGTGGTTTCGCGCAGCAATACGGCCGAATTGGCGCCATCAAAGAGCAGGCTCTCAACCTGGCCCGCGTAGGCTGTGTGGTCAGCGGGCAGCTCAGCGGCGTCGCGGGCCAGGCTAATCGCTTCGGGCCGCACAAACGCCTGCACGGCCTGGCCGGTCAGGATTTTCCCGACTGCGCGGGCCCGCATGGCCAGGCCCTGGCCGGTTGTCAGCGCCACCACGTTGCCGGGCTCTGCGCCCGCAGCAGCATTGCCTTGCAGCTTGTTGTTGGCGCCCACAAAGCCCGCGACGAAAGGTGTTTGCGGCTGGTAGTACAGCTCTTGCGGTGTACCCACCTGCTCAAAGCTGCCGGCATTCATGACCGCGACATGGTCGGACAGTACCAATGCCTCGGACTGGTCGTGCGTGATGTAGACAAAGGTGGTGCCGAAGGCCGCTTGCAGCTGCTTGAGCTCGACTTTCATATGCTCGCGCAGCTTCAAATCCAGCGCTCCCAGGGGTTCGTCGAGCAACAGCAGTGTGGGTTCAAGCACCAGGCTGCGCGCAATCGCCACGCGCTGCCGCTGCCCGCCTGACAGCTGATCGACGCGCTTGTCCTGCATGCCAGGCAGGCTCACGCGTTCGAGCATGGCGCCGACCTTGGCGCTGATGTCGGCGCGCGAGAGGCCGCGCCGTGCCAGGCCGTAGCCAACGTTTTCACCGACCGACATCATGGGGAACAGTGCCAGGTGCTGGAACACCATGTTGACGGGCCGCTGGTTGGGCGGCACGCCGTTCATGGGTTTACCGCCGATGTGGATCTGGCCCGCATCGGGCGACAGAAAGCCGGCGATCATGCGCAGCAGCGTCGTCTTTCCGCAGCCCGATGGGCCGAGGATGGAAAAGAAGCTGCCGCGCTCCACGGAAAAGGACAAGTCCTTGACTGCGGGCTGGCCGGCGTAGGTTTTACCGACGTGTTCGGCTTGAAGGTCTGCGTGCACCGGTGATAGGCCGGTTATTGGGCTGCTTTCACGCGGTCTAATACGCGGCCTTCGATGTCCTCGATGCCGGCAGGCACTGCGGGATACCACTTCACGTTTTTCAACGCGGCTTCAGGGAAGCTGGCGGCGAACTGGGCTTTCAGCTTGGGATCGGCCAGCTGGTCGGCTCCCTTGGAGGCGGTGAAGTTGCCGGCAGAGCCTGCCACTTTTGCGGCAATCTCGGGGCGCATATTGAAGTTGATCCAGGCGTAGGCGGCGGCATCGTTGCGGCCTTTGGCCGGGATGGCGAAGGTGTCGATCCAGCCGAGTGCGCCCGACTTCGGTGCGATGTATTGGATTTCAGGTTTTTCGGCATTGAGCTTCCAGCCGCCGGTATCCCACATCATGGCTCCCACCACTTCGCCGGCACGCATGCCGTTGAGCAGCTGGTCCTTGTTGTCCCAGTAGAACTTGATGTTGCTCTTGCAGGCAATCATGGTCTTGCCGACTTCATCCATCAGCGCGCCGTAGGCTTTCGGGTCCTTGTAGAGCGCAAACGGGTCTTTGCCGGACGCAAAGGCGAAGGCCAGCAGGGTGGGGCGCTTCAGGCGCACGGCGGTCTTGCCCTTGACGTCGGCTTTGCACAAGTCGGGGTAGTCGGTCATCTTGGCCAGCTTGGTGTTGACGACCAGGCCGTCGGTGCCCCAGATGTGCGGCAGGCCATAAACCTTGCCATCGAGTGTGGTGTTTTTCTTGGTGGCTTCCAGCATGGACGGGATGAACAGATCGGATTTGATCTTGCTGAGGTCCATGGGCTTGTAGATGCCGAACTCCTGCTGCGGGCCGGTGATGCGGTCCTGCGAGGGCTG
>NZ_JBFUAZ010000101.1:0-9482 GCF_056406035.1 Polaromonas sp. P1_E1_2
ACAAACCGCTTGTCATGAACTGCGCTTGTGGTCGCCATTCGTCTCACGATGAACACGAAGCCGCCAGCTCTGCTCTTGCAGCGAAAGAGTTGATCCGTCGCAGCCAGACTTCAACCTTCGAGGACTATTCCAACCAGTTCATCGAAGCAAGCCTCGTCAAGGCAATCTTTCCGCAAGATGTCGTGCGGCGACGATTCCTGCGCGCTGTCGGAAAAGGCGCCGCCATGGGAGCAATTTCCAGCCTGTTGCCGGTCGCCAGCCTCCAGGCAATGGCCCAGGAGCGTGGCGCAATCGAGAGGAAAAACCTGAAGATCGGGTTCATCCCGATCACCTGTGCCACGCCGCTCATCATGGCCGAGCCTCTCGGCTTCTACAGCAAGCAGGGCCTGGAAGTCTCCCTGGTCAAAACCGCCGGCTGGGCGCTGGTGCGCGACAAGATGCTCAACCGCGAGTACGACGCCTCGCACTTCCTTTCGCCCATGCCCCTGGCCATCTCGATGGGTTTGGGTTCGACCGTGCAACCGATGAATGTCGCAACAATTCAGAACGTGAACGGTCAGGCCATCACGCTGGCGCTCAAGCACAAGGCAAATCGGGACCCGAAGAACTGGAAAGGCTTCAAGTTCGCGATCCCGTTTGAGTTCTCGATGCACAACTTCCTGCTCCGGTACTACCTCGCCGAAGCAGGCCTCGACCCGGATCGTGACGTGCAGCTGCGCGTTGTGCCGCCGGCAGAAATGGTCGCAAATCTACGTGCCGGCAACATCGACGGGTTCCTGGGCCCGGACCCGTTCAACCAGCGTGCGGTAGTTGAGGAAGTCGGATTCATTCACCTCCTGACACGCGATATCTGGAACGGCCATCCTTGCTGCGCTTTTGGCACGTCGGCGGAGTTCATTCAGAAAAACCCGAATACCTTCGCAGCGCTGTATCGCGCAGTGCTAACGTCAGCCGCCATGGCGCGCGACGCCAAGAATCGCGAACTGATCGCCAAGGTGATCGCGCCTCAAGCGTATCTCAACCAGCCTGAAGCGGTCGTGGCGCAGGTTTTGACCGGCAAGTTTGCCGATGGCCTGGGCAACATCATGAACGTTCCCGCACGCGTGGACTTCGATCCCATGCCTTGGCAGGGGATGGCGGTCTGGATGCTGACCCAGATGAAGCGCTGGGGCTACATCAAGGGCAGCGTTGACTACAAGCAGGTCGCTGAAAAGGTCTTTTTGCTGACCGATGCCAAGAAGACCATGCGCGAATTGGGTCAACAAGCTTCCGACGGCGGTGCTTATCCCAAATACGAAATCATGGGCAAGACCTTCGACCCCGCGAAGGCGCAGGCCTACGCAGACAGCTTCGCCATCAGGAAGGCCTGAGCCATGACGGACCCAAAACAACTTCGACTCCGCGCGGGTGTGCTCTCGGTGATGGTTTTGGTGGTCATCCTGGCCATCTGGCACATCGCGACGCTGCCAATAGCCGCTTCCAAACCCAGCATGACGGCTGAGCAAGTGGAATACGCCAAGCTGATGGGTAAGGACCCGGGGGGCCTCAACCCGGCAGAAACGAAGTCGTCATTCCCGACGCTGGCTCAAATGGGCTCAACGATTGCCAGGCAGCTGTCGAATCCCTTCTACGACAACGGCCCCAACGACAAAGGAATCGGCATTCAGATCGCCTACTCCCTCGGTAGGGTCGCGTTGGGCTTCAGCCTGGCAGCGCTGTTTGCCATTCCCTTGGGCTTTCTCATCGGTATGAGCCCGTTGGCGTATCGAGCGCTTGACCCTTTCATCCAAGTGCTCAAGCCGATCTCGCCTTTGGCCTGGATGCCCATCGCGCTCTACACCATCAAGGACTCATCCATCTCCGGAATCTTCGTGATCTTCGTCTGCTCGATCTGGCCCATGCTGACCAACACGGCCTTCGCGGTCGCGGGGGTTCGCCGCGAGTGGCTCAACGTGGCCCGCACCCTCGAGGTGAGGCCGATGCGCAAGGCGCTGCAAGTCATCTTGCCCGCGGCGGCCCCGACGATCTTGACGGGCATGCGCATCAGCATGGGCATTGCCTGGCTGGTCATCGTTGCCGCAGAGATGCTGGTCGGCGGTACCGGCATCGGTTACTTCGTCTGGAACGAGTGGAACAACCTTTCGCTCACCAACGTGATCTTTGCAATCCTCGCTATCGGTGTTGTGGGCATGGCCCTCGACATGGCTTTTGCCAAAGCACAGAAGGCGGTGACCTATGCGGACTAAAGAAACCAACGCCAAGAAGGCCTCTGTCTTGCTGAAGGTGGAAGGCCTGACCAAGTCCTACGTCGCCGGAGCGGAGCCTGTCTTCGACAGCGTCAACTTCGAGCTGGCCGAGGGCGAGTTCGCCTGCATCATCGGCCACTCGGGCTGCGGCAAAACCACCATTTTGAACGTCTTGGCGGGCCTGGAAACAGCCAGCGGCGGCGTGGTCATCATGAACGGCCGCGAAATCTCCGGGCCGAGCCTTGATCGCGGCGTGGTTTTCCAAGGCCACGCCCTAATGCCCTGGCTGACCGTGCGTAAGAACATCGCGTTTGCTGTGCGAAGCAAGTGGCCGGGTTGGAACGCGGCGCAGGTCAAGGAGCACGTCGAGAAGTACGTGGACCTCGTCGGGCTGAACCATGCAATTGACAAAAAGCCCTCGGCCCTGTCCGGCGGCATGAAGCAGCGGGTCGGCATCGCCCGTGCCTTCGCCATCCAGCCCAAGATGTTGCTGTTGGACGAACCCTTCGGCGCACTTGACGCCTTGACACGCGGCACCATCCAGGACGAACTTCTGCGGATCTGCCGCGAAGCCAACCAGACCGTCTTCATGATCACACATGATGTGGACGAAGCGATCCTGTTGGCCGACAAGATCCTGTTGATGAGCAACGGTCCGYAGGCCCGTGTTGCTGAAATCGTGGTTAACACGATGCCCGTCGACCGCCAGCGCGCGACGCTGCACCATGTTCCGCAGTACTACAGCATCCGCAACCACTTGATGGACTTCCTTGTGGCTCGCTCGAAGGACCTTTCCCATGGTCGTGCGCCGGCCAAACCCCCTTTTGTGCATCCTGGCCTGAACGCCATTGACGCCAGCGAGCAGCCCGTCGAAGACGATGCCGCGGTGGCACCGGTCCGGTTGCAGCGCGTGGTCTAACTCCCCACCCCCCGTTTTTCATCCCTCCATCACAGGAATACTCATGAGCCGTTACGAAGTCACCGAAAAAATCATCGCCGCCAAGGTTTCCAAAGAACTGAAGTGGGCCGAAGTAGCCGCCAAGGTCGGCCTCAGCAAAGAATGGGTCGCCTCCGCCTGCCTGGGACAGATGACGCTGAGCAAACCTCAGGCCGCCATCCTGGCCGAGATCTTCGATCTGACCGAGGAAGACGCCAAGTGGTTGACCGTGACTCCCTACAAGGGCTCGCTGCCAACCTCGGTGCCAACCGACCCGCTCATTTACCGCTTCTACGAGATGGTGAACGTCTACGGAACAACCTTCAAGGCGCTCATCCATGAAGAATTCGGCGACGGGATCATGAGCGCCATCGACTTCAAGATGGACCTGCAGCGAGAGAACGACCCGAACGGCGATCGCGTCCGCATCGTCATGAGCGGCAAGTTCCTGCCCTACAAGCAGTACTGATACACCACCCCGACAGCATTGCGCCAGAACATCGCGCCCGTTTTTTTCATGATGCTGACCCTTGTTTACGGTGCCGCAGTCGGTCTCGTACTCGGCTTCACGGGTGCAGGTGGCGGCATCCTTGCAGTCCCTGCTTTGGTTTTGGGGATGGGCTGGCTGCCACAAGCCGCCACACCGGTCGCATTGTTGGCCGTTGGATGCTCTGCAGCGCTGGGTGCTTTCGATGGGCTGCGCAAGGGTCTCGTTCGATGGCGCGCCGCGCTGCTGATGGCGTCACTCGGCATCTGCTTTTCTCCCGTCGGCGTCTGGATTGCCCATGCCCTGCCCCAGCCGGTGCTCATGACGCTGTTTGCGGCTGCCATGTTCTTTGCCGCCGCGCGCCTGCTGCGGCAGGACGTACGGAGTGCTTCCGCTAGTGGCGACCTTCCAGCAGAGGTGATCTCGGCCGCAGAGAAGAATTGTGTTCTCGATCCGTCTACAGGGCGTCTGCGCTGGACCTCTCGATGTACTGCGACGCTGTGCTGCATCGGGTCGTGCTCGGGGTTGCTCACCGGAATGCTGGGAGTCGGAGGGGGATTTCTCATCGTTCCAGCCTTCCGCCAATGGACTGACATTCGCATGCACGGCATCGTTGCAACCTCCCTTTTTATCATCGCTTTAGTGTCTGTAGGCGCGACTGCCAGCGCCCTTCACGCTGGAGCTCAAGTTGGTTCTGCAGGTCTTGCCTTCATCTTGGCGGCGATGACCGGGATGCTTGCAGGCAGGCAGTTGGAGCCTCGGGTGCGCAGCAAGACTCTGCAGACCGGCTTCGCCTCCCTCTGCATCGCGGTGGCCGTGGCGCTGCTCTATCGAACCTGGTTTGCTTAAGGCGCCCTTGCTCCATGACCTTGCCCGCCTCACCTCGAGTTGAAGCCTTTTTCGACACCGACTCATCCACATTTACCTACGTTCTGTACTCAGGAGATGGAAGCGACTGCGCGATCATCGATTCGGTACTGAACTTCGATCCCAAGGCTTCCCGAACGCACACGACGTCGGCAGAATCGGTCATYGCATTCGTGCGTTCACATCAACTGCGCGTGCAATGGTTGCTCGAGACACATGTACATGCGGATCACTTTTCCGCCGCGTCTTATCTGCAGCAGATCCTTGGCGGCACGATCGCTGCAGGCTCCGGCATTCTCAAAGTCCACAACGCGTTTCAGAAGATTTTTCACCTCGCACCGGAGGTCAGGCTCGATGGCTACCAGTTCGGCCATTTGTTTGAGCCGGACGAGCAGTTCTCCGTCGGTCCGTTGAGGTTGCATGCCATGCACGTGCCCGGGCACACGCCGGCCGATGTAGCCTACGCTGTTGATGGCGCAGCAGACGAGCCCACCCTCGCTTTCATTGGGGACACGCTTTTCATGCCGGATGTCGGCAGCGCCAGGTGTGACTTTCCCGGGGGCAGCGCGCGCACCCTTTTTTACTCGGCACGGCGGCTACTGCAATTGCCTCCCGGGACCTTGCTCCTGTTGTGCCATGACTACCCGCCCGACGGGCGACTACCCTGCTTCGAAACAACAGTGGCGCAGCAGCGCGCGGCAAACATCCATTTGCGCGACTCCATCACCGAGGAAGAATTCGTCGAGATGCGGCAGCGCCGGGATGCAACTCTCAGCATGCCTGCGCTGATCTTGCCCGCGATCCAGGTGAACATCCGGGCGGGTGAGCTTCCGCCGCCCGAGGCGAATGGCGTCAGATACCTGAAAATACCTTTGAACGTTCTGTAGCGGTATCAGCATCTTCGATGCTTGGTACTATGTTGTCAAAAGCCCGCCACGTACGACGCCGCATATCCCCAGCTGGACAAGAATGGTAAAAGCACCTGAAAACCGGCACGCCGGCACAACTCGAAACGAACCAACCTGGCGTGAACAGGAACACCTTCTGCTCGGTGAAGTCATGCGCCTGGTTGGCAAGAGCCTGGCACCACACGTGGTTTTCAGGGAGATGTTGCACCTCATGTCCGAGCTCCTCGGCTTGAACCGGGGGCGCGTCGTATTGCTGAATTCCCTGAACGAGGCCATCGACCATCCGCCGTCATCGGACGAGGGAGCGTCCATCCGTTTCGCCTACGGCCTGACCAAGGCTGAGATTTCGCGCGGAACCTATGCGGTGGGCGAGGGCATCACAGGAGCGGTCTTGGCTACCGGGCAGCCCGTCATCGTGCAGAATATCGATGCGGACGCACGGTTTTTGGCCAAGTCCGTCAAGCGCGACCAACTCCCGCCTGAAACAGTTGCCTTCATCGCGGTGCCCATTGAGCTCGCCCGCGTCACCGTAGGGGTGCTGGCTGCTCACCGGATACGCCGCAGGAACCGAGCCATCAGTGAGGACGTCGCGGTGATGCGGCTGCTGGCCACCTTGGTGGGGCAAATCCTGCAGTTGCGTCAACTCGTGGCCGCTCAGACGCGTGCACTTGAGAGCAAGAACGAGATGYTGCGCAAGGCATTGGAATCCGCTACGGCCCGGTACGGAATTATTGGACGCTCGCCTGCGTTGCTGCGAGCGCTGGAGGAGCTCGAGCGCGTTTCCCGCGCATCGGCCAGCGTATTGCTCCTGGGTGAGTCCGGCACCGGCAAGGAGCTGTTTGCACGCGCCCTGCATTTGGCCAGCGATCGCCACGATGGCCCTTTCATCAAGGTGAATTGCGCAGCCATCCCGGAGACACTTTTCGAATCGGAACTTTTCGGCCACGAAAAGGGGGCATTCACCGGTGCGTCGACCTCGCGCGCCGGGTGGTTCGAGCAGGCCAATCAAGGGACAATCTTCCTGGACGAGATTGGCGAGATGCCGCTCGCGATGCAGGCAAAGCTGCTTCGCACACTGCAGGAGGGAACCATCATCCGGCTCGGCGCGAAGCGAGAGATTGCGATCAGCGTGCGCGTGGCTGCGGCGACCAATCGGGACTTGTCAGCCGAGGTGGAGCAAGGCAATTTCCGGCAAGACCTGTTCTATCGGTTGAACGTCATCCCGATCCGGCTGCCTTCACTGTCCGAGAGGCGCGAAGACATCCGTCCCTTGGCCCTCCACTTCCTGAACCGGACCAACCAGCAGAATCAGCGAAATGTCCATTTCACGACTCAAGCGCTCGAAGCTCTTGAAGAGCAGCCATGGCATGGCAACATCCGGGAGCTTGCCAACGTCATCGAGCGGACCGTGCTGCTCACAGACCAGTCGACCGTCTCCCGCAAGGAAATWGAAGCCTGGCTACCTGATTCGAAGAAGACGAAACCCGGAGGGCGCGAGAAACCGTCCATCAAATTTACCTCGCCCGCTCACCAGGTCCCTTTGGTGCGGGACTACCTCCAAAGTACCTCACATGGTCCAGAAGAGCTCCAAAAGGCCATGAGTCTTCACGGCGGAAATCAGTCCCGAGCGGCTCAGTCTTTGGGTTTGACGCCAAGGCAGTTCGGTTACCGTTGGAAAAAAATTAGCGATCATTGATGCAGGATCGCGCCTGATGCTGGACTGCATGCGCCGGCTGAATCCACTCAGCACGGAGACGACGAATGGGAGGCCACAATTGTGGCGGCCTACCACCGTCCGAGTGCCTGCGTTTCTGGGTCCTTTCGACGACTCAGGCGCCACACTGGCGGTCTTTCGTAGTCATTCTCTCCACGCCCCCATTCCCGATCGGAATGACTCGCTCGGAATGCTCATTTGCGCGCATCTTCCTGGTGCCCTCTACTCAGTCGCGTGCCTGCGTTACCCACGAGGGAAATTCCGTCACGTAAGATTTTTCCATTCAACTGAAGCGGGCAAGAGATGCAGCAGAGACGACCGATACCTGATCGGATCAGCAGAATCTTCCTCTAAATTCTTATTTTTTGATTGGACGTCGGGAACGATGAGGCTTTGGGGCGTCACTCCATAGCAAAATGATTTCATCAAAGCTGGAACGCACCACTTCAGGGCGAGATAGTGCCCATCCGACGACTGCCCCGCCTTCAAGCGCACTCAACAATACTTTCGCCGCACGCTCTCCATCTGGAGCCTTCGTGAATTCACCTTTGGCCTTGCCGATGTCAACCACTTTCTCCAACCAAGCAAGATGCATATTGAAGAATTGGACAGTCTGGTCACGCATGCTCTTTGGAAGCGTACCAAGTTCTGCCGCAAGCGCAGTACAAAGCGGAAACGAGCCATCCTCAAGGATCTCCGTAAAAAACTCTGCGTAGAAAGCAAGCCGGTCCGCTGCGGTTGGCTGGCAAACGAGAGTGTCGTCCAGCGTGGCTTTGAAGTTTACAAGATAGTCGCTAACGATTGCTACACCGAGATCTTCTTTAGTCGGAAAGTGGTGATGAATGCTCGGCTTTCGGATGCCTGCCTGTTCAACCAAATCGGCGTAGCTGAAATCTGAGTAGCCACGTGTGCGCAGCAGGTGCTCGGCTGCCTCCATGATCTTTGTACGGGTAGTGTTTTCCATGCCCAAATAATACCTTCTGATTGGTAGCTTTGCTGCCTGAGGTTCGGCATGCGCGCCACCGCCTTCTAGTGAAGGTACGCGTTGTACGCTTTCTGCATCATCTCAGCCTAACACCAACACTTTCTACGTGCAGATACGATCAAGCGGTTAGTTTGCATGGAGCTACCTAACCGCTTTGCAGTGCTGCGAAATAAAAAGATGCCTAGCAGAGGCGCGCCGAGACCTTCACCGGATTTGCCAATGTGTCATGGATCGGCGAATTCATTGGCAACTCACGAACCAACTCTTCCAGCTGTTCTCGAGTGGAAGAGCTGCTTTCCAGTTTCACATCGACATTGATACCCTGAGCGCCTTTGCGGATTTTTTCGTCTAGGCCCAGAAAACCATTGAGATTGATATCGAAACTCAGATCGAGTTCAATGCCGTCAAGATCGATGCCCTTTGCGGCTGCCATTGACGCAAGAGTTACCGTATAGCATCCTGCCAACGCTTGCAAAATGTACTCCGCTGGGCTTATACCCGTGTCAGTTCCAAGCAATGAAACAGGCTCGTCGCTTATAGCTGAATATTTTCCGGAACGACTTTGATCAGCTTGTCCGTTTTGAATCAAGGGACCAGTTTCACCCACAAAGACCAAACCCCCCTTTGCCGCGCCGCGAACCTTGAACGTCACGTTACCCAGTTCGGGTTGCTTGCGCACAGCGTTCTGCGTTTCGCGAATGGCCTCGATACTAACGAACGGCTTAGTTACATTTTTCATTTTTTCTCCTGAGAAATCGATTGGATTAAATTGCGTCTTGACTCGCTGGGGGGTTACACCAGAAAATAACTTCTACCTACTAGAAGGCTCATGAATATTCAGCCAAGAAAGTAGTGCTGCTCGTAAACGAGATTGCACCCCGCCCCTAAGACCAAAACACGCTTAGGTTTCATGAGGAGGCACCCCATTACGTGTGCCTAGTACAGATGCTCAATGGCACCAGTCGTCGGTGCAACATGGGCAATTGTCACGACGGCTTGCGAAATGGCACTGGTTGCAATGAGCCCTATTGCAGTGAGAACCAGGCCATAGTGTTGAAATTTCAGATGCGTATCTCCTTACTATTGGTGTGTTGCTTGAGGGTTTGGACTGAGTTTCACCAATGGTGAATTACCCGATCCAACAGACGTGGGAAGTAGCGCCTCTCAATCAACAATTGATCCCAAACTATTCACCCAAGTAGGCAGCACGCACCTTGGGGTCGTTAAGCATTTCCTTGGCCTCACCATTCATGGTGACCAGGCCGGACTCCATGACGTAACCGCGGTTGGCAATGCCGAGCGCGCGGCTGGCGTTCTGCTCGACCAGCAGCACCGTCA
>NZ_JBFUAZ010000102.1:0-9474 GCF_056406035.1 Polaromonas sp. P1_E1_2
GTACTATTTTCCTGAAAAATACCTGAGCCGCCACACCCAGTCCATGCGTGCTGGGGCCGCGGAACCGGCGTTGCGGGGCGGCAGGCGGCGCCCCCTCGAGGGGGGATCGGGCTACACGCAGTGAGCCCGGACGGGGGTGGGCTTATTCAGACGGCTTTCCAGTGCCGCAGCGGCACACAGGTCTGCAGCCGCGTCACGGCCTGGTCCATCAGCGCGGGGTGCAGCTCGTGGCCCAGCCTGGCGGCAACGTCCAGGGTGGCGTCGGCGCCCAGTTCCATCAGGTGGTCGAAGTCGCCGCGCGTACGTGCCAGCGGCACCACGTCGTCGTTTTGCCCGTGCAGCAGGTGCAGGGTGGTCAGCGCAGGCGCTTTCGCCGGCCAGATCTGGTAGCCGCCGCCGAAGGCCAGCAGGCGGCCGGCCAGGCCGTCATGCGCATCGCTGAGGGCCAGCGCCAGGCTGGCGCCGGCGCCAAAGCCGGCCAGTGCCGTGTCCGACTGCAGGATCTCAAACCGCTGCTGCTGCGCACGCACAAAGGCCGCCAGAACCTCCACGCGCGCGGCCAGCGCAGCGGCGTCGTCCTTGCCGGCGGCGGTAGCGCCCGCCGCATCGGCATGCGGGCCCGAAAGGCCTTCCGGAATCAGCACGGCCGCCTCGGGAAATGCGCCGCCCAGCAGGTTACCCAGCTCCAGCATGTCGGTGGCCGTGCCTCCCGCGTCGTGCAGCAGCACAAACAGTTGACGGGGGGCGCCGTTCACGGGCAGCAGTTCAATGGTTTCGGTCTCGGACGGGTTCATGGCAGGGCAAGCGTGAGCAGGGTGAAAAAAGGTAATTGAGGCCTTTTCAGCCTCTTTCAACCACTTTAACCAGCCCCGCCTTTTTACGCCGCGTTCCGCCCGTTCTTCCGCGTTATGCCGCTGCGGTTTCCCCGCGTTGCGCGTCTTCCGTGATCAGCGAAGAGTGCAGCCTGACGCCGGCCGCCACACCCCCGGCAGTGGCGAAGGTGATGCTGTGCGGCACGCGCGCCATGTCGCCGGCAGCGTACACGCCATCCACGCTGGTCATGCCCCAGGCATCGACGCGCACGATGGGGCCAAACGGTGAATCGTCAAACGCGCAGCCCAGCGCTTCAGCCAGCGGACTGGCCATGCGCACCTGCGTGCCCACCAGCAAGGCCTTGATCGCCACGCGCCGGCCATCCTGCAACAGCACGCTTTCCAGCGCGGGCGCCGTGCCCTGCAGTTCGGCGACAGGACTGGGCTCGACCCTGACCTTGCGCGCGGCCAGCAGCCCATGCTCTTCGGCCGACACATCGACCACGCCTTGCGTAAACAGGGTCACCTCGCCCCAGTCGGCAAACATCAGCGCCTGGTGTACCGACATCGGGCCCGTGCCCAGCACGCCGACGGCGCCACCGCCGATTTCATAGCCATGGCAATAGGGACAGTGCACCACCGTCTTGCCCCAGCGCGCCTCCAGGCCGGGGATGTCGGGCAGCACGTCCGTCACGCCGGTGGCCAGCAACAGGCGGCGCCCGGTGAACCAGCGCATGCCCTCTTCCGCTTCCGCCACAAATCCTGCCTCGCCGGTTTCAATGCGGGTCACACGGCCGCTGAAGATCTTTGCCGTCGGATAGGCCAGCAGCTGCTCCCGGGCCGTCGCCAGGAGTTCGAAGCCCGGCTTGCCGTCGTGCCCCAGCACGCCGTGAGACTCCGGGGCAAAGCGGTTGCGCGGCAGGCCCGCGTCGATCACCAGCACATTTCTTCTGGCGCGAGCCAGCTGCAATGCCGCAGACTGCCCCGCAAAGCTTCCGCCCACAATGATGGCGTCATACAGCATGGGAGGCCTCCGGTGACAGGGCGTGCGCAGCCATCGCGCGGTTGAAATCGGCCGACAGGTCGGCCAGCGTGACTTCCGCCAGGCGTTTCATCAGCAGGGCTTCCGCCTCGCGCAGGCTGCCGGCCAGGGCGCGCTGCACAGACTGTTCAATGACACAGCCGTCCGCATGGGCGCCTTCTTCGGCGCCCGGCGCGCCGGCATCGCCCACAGCCATCTGCACGTCCAGCAGCGTGACGGAAGCCAGCTCCCGCGCCAGCACCCAGCCGCCGCCATGGCCTCGCTCCGACACCACAAAACCGGCATCACGCAGGCTTGCCATGGTGCGCCGCACCACCACCGGGTGCGTGCGCAGGCAGGCCGCCAGCTCGTCCGACGTCATCGGCCCCTGGCGATGGGCCATATGCAGCAGGGCATGCAAAACGGCGGAAAGCCGGCCTCTTAATTTCATGTAACTTATCATGTTGCATGATTCTATGGAGATCTCGTACCGGCGCTGCAAGGCCGCGTCAAACCCCCACGCCTCAAGGGGGCACTGCACCGCGGTGCCCGGCCGTCCGGACGGTTTTGGCCCGGGTCGGCGAGAATCAGCGTTTTTCACGCACCAGAGATCTGGAAAAACACCATGAAAATCGGAAAAAACACCGCCGTTACCCTTAGCTACAAGGTGGCAGACGCCCAGGGCAAGCTGGTCGAGCAAAGCAGCGCCCCCATGGTTTACCTGCACGGCGGCTATGGCAACACCCTGCCCAAGATCGAAGAAGCGCTGGACGGCCAGGAAAAAGGCTTCCAGACCGTGTTGGCGCTGGAGCCGGCGGACGCCTTCGGCCTGCGCGACGAAAGCCTGGTGCGCACCATCCCCCGCACGCAGTTTCCGCCCGGGGTCAAAGTGGGCGGCCAGCTCGAAGGCCGGGGCGACGACGGCCGCGAGCATGTCTTCAACGTCACGAAGATCAAGGGCGACACCGTCCTGCTGGACGGCAACCATCCGCTGGCCGGCAAGGCCCTGCGTTTCACGCTGAAAGTGACCGACGTGCGCGCTGCTTCGGAAGAAGAAATTGCCCACCGCCATGTGCACGGCGAGCATGGACACCACCATTAATCTGCGCAACGTGACCGTTCGGCGATTAAGCCGTTAGCGTTACGTACCGTTACCGCTCTGGGGAGCCCGCTGAACTACAGTGGGATTGAGCCTACATCCCCCGGTGATGCACGACCACAGCCCCGGCGCAGGATGATGGCTAACTTCATGGATTAACTTCAGAGGTACCCATGGTCATCAACGCGTTTCTTGTCGAAGACAAGCCGGACATACGCAAAACACTGGTTGAGGCCATGGAAGAAATCGCACCCCTGCGGTTCGTCGGCCACGCCGATTCCGAGTCCAGTGCCCGCCAGTGGCTGGGTTCCCACCACGATGACTGGGACCTTGCAATCGTCGACCTCTTTCTCGCCGAAGGCTCCGGCTTTGGCGTGCTGAAAGACTGCCAGCAGCGCACAGCCCGCCAGAAGGTCGTGGTGCTGACCAGCCACAACCAGGAAAACATCCTGCACTACTGCCGTGAGCTCGGCGCCGACGAGGTGTTCGACAAATCGCAGGACGTGGAAAAGCTGGTGCTTTATTGCCAGGCCCATGCGGCCAGCCTGGGCGGTACGGCCCCGCTGCTGCCCCAGTAATCCCCACGTTCAAGCGGCAGGCGTTCTGCTCAGGCGCCCGCTAAAACAAGCCCACACATAAAAGCGGCGCCATGCCGCGACTCTCGCTGCCCGGCAGGCCCTGATGTGAACGCCCGCCTGGGCGCGCTGCTTCGCCACGCCCGCACTCCGCGCCGGCTTCCGCGCCAAAACCAGAAAAGTGCTGCCTGCAGCGGCTCCGTTTGATCTGGATCAACAGCGCCCAGGGACCGATGGCTAACCATAGGTGTATCTCGAATGCATCTTATGAAGACCACTCGCGATTCCTTTGAAAGAATCCCCATGACACACACCGCTTCCCACACCAGGGTGGATCTCCGCGAGCTCGCGCCCAGCGAGCGCCATCCGCTGGTCTTCTCGACATTCGACCAACTCGGCACCGGCCAGGCCATGGAGTTGATCAACGACCACAACCCGAAGCCCCTGCATGCCCAGTTCATGATGGACCTGCCCGGCAGATTCTCCTGGGACTACCTGGAGCAGGGGCCCGACACCTGGCGCGTCGCCATCACCCGGCTTGCACYCGCGCAGGGTAGCAAGCAGTGCTGCGGCGCCTGCGGTGGCGGCTAACTTCCACGCATTCCCACTCAAGACTTCCCAAGAAAACCCGATGAAAAACAACAACATGCTGTGGCGCTGGCTCGGCTTCGTATTCGTCCTGTCCTTCGGGGCGCTCGGCTACCTCGGCTGGCAGATTTACCTGACCGCACCACCCATCCCCACAGCCGTCGTCAGCACCACAGGCGACGTGCTTTTCACGGGCGAGCAAGTGCAAAGAGGGCAGCGCGCCTGGCTGGCCAGCGGCGGCCAGCAACAAGGCAGCGTCTGGGGCCACGGCGCTTATGTGGCGCCGGACTGGTCTGCCGACTGGCTGCATCGGGAAGCGCTGGCCCTGCAGGCCCTGCGCACGCAGGAGCTCCGCAAGGCGCCCGCCGCGCTCACGGCCTCAGACCGCGGCGCAGTCGCAGCGGCGCTCAAGGAAGAAATGCGCCGCAACACCTATGACGCAGCCAGCGGCGCCGTCACCGTCACACCCGCGCGGGCGCAAGCCATCCGTGAG
The DNA here is from genome assembly GCF_056406035.1 of Polaromonas sp. P1_E1_2. NCBI lineage: Bacteria > Pseudomonadati > Pseudomonadota > Betaproteobacteria > Burkholderiales > Comamonadaceae > Polaromonas > Polaromonas sp. P1_E1_2. The sequence goes on from NZ_JBFUAZ010000102.1 coordinate 4,589, forward strand.
GTCGCGCGCCACTATGAAGGCCTGTTCGGCCACGACGCCAGCCAGGACGCCTTGCGCGAGCAATACGCCATGAGCGAAGGCGCGCTGCCCGACGCGGCCGACCGCCAGGCGCTCACGGCATTCTTCTTCTGGACTTCCTGGGCCGCCGTCACCGACCGCCCCGGAGAAGAGAACCTCTCGTACACCAGCAACTGGCCGCATGAACCGCTGGTGGGCAACACCATGACCAACTCGGCCGCCATCTGGTCGATGGTCAGCATCGTCCTGTTGCTGGCCTGCATCGCCGCCATGCTGTGGCTGCACGGAAGCCAGCGGCATGGGCCCGAGGCGCAGCCGCCCCAGGCCGACCCTTTGCTGGGCGCCGTTGCCACACCTTCGATGAAGGCCACGCGCAAGTACTTCTTTGCCGTGATCGGCCTGATGCTGCTGCAAATCGGCATGGGCGTGGTCACCGCGCATTACGCAGTTGAGGGGTCATCCTTCTTCGGCCTGCCGCTTGCGCAGGTGCTGCCCTATGTGGTCAGCCGCACGGTGCACACGCAAGTCGGCATCTTCTGGATCGCCACCGCCTGGCTGGCTACGGGCCTTTACATCGCACCGCTGCTGTCGGGCCGTGAACCCAAGCTGCAAAAGCTCGGCGTCGACGTGCTGTTCTGGGCGTTGATCGCCATCGTGGTCGGCTCTACCGCCACCGGCTGGCTGGGCACGCTGCAGCATCGCGGCGTCGACTTCAGCTTCTGGATCGGCAACCAGGGCCTGGAGTTCACCAGCATGGGCCGTGTCTGGCAGCTGCTGCTGTTCGTGGGCCTGCTGTTCTGGGTATTCCTGCTGGGCCGCGCGCTGTGGCCGGCACTGGTCAAACCTTCGGAAACGCGCGGCCTGATCGCCATGGTGTTCCTGTCGGCCACCTGCATTGGCGGCTTCTACGCCTCGTCACTCACCTGGGGCCAGCACACCCACTATTCGATGATCGAGTACTGGCGCTGGTGGCTGGTCCACCTCTGGGTGGAAGGCTTCTTTGAAGTGTTCGCCACCGCCGTCGTCGCGCTGATCTTCACCAAGCTGGGCCTGGTGCGCACCGAAAGCGCCAACCGCGCCATCATCGCCGAGACCATCGTGTTCCTGTTCGGCGGCATCCTGGGCACCCTGCACCACCTGTATTTCACCGGCACGCCGATCTCGGTCATCGCCGTCGGCGCGGTGTTCTCGGCGCTCGAAGTGGTGCCGCTGACACTGATCGGCCTGGAAGCCCTGCAAACTTACCGGCGCTCCAAAGCCATGCCGTGGCTCGCCACCTACCAATGGCCCGTGATGTGTTTTGTGGCAGTCGGTTTCTGGAACACCGTAGGCGCCGGCCTGCTGGGCTTTGCCATCAATCCGCCGGCTTCGCTGTACTACGTGCAGGGGCTGAACATGACAGCGGCCCACGGCCATGCCGCGCTGTTCGGTGTCTACGGCATGCTGGGCATCGGCCTCATGCTGTTCTGCCTGCGCGGCCTGTATGCGCGCCACCTGCATGCCGACAACCTGCTCAAGCCCGCCTTCTGGAGCCTGAACATCGGCCTGGCAATGATGGTCTTCCTGTCGCTGCTGCCTGCCGGCATCTACCAGGCCTGGGCCAGCATCACCAAGGGTCTGTGGTACGCCCGCTCGCCCGAGATCATCCACTCCGGCGTGATGGAAACCCTGGTCTGGATGCGCGTGCCCGGCGACATCCTGTTCGCTATCGGTGCGTGCTTCCTGGCCTGGTACGCCGCGCGCCTGCTGCGCCGCCCGGCCGTGCAGCCGGCCGGCATGACCGCGGTGCCCGCAACAGCGGGGCCCTGACCCGGCAAGCCGCCATGAAACTCACGGCTTTCACCGACTACAGCCTGCGTGTGTTGATCTACCTGGCGGCGCAGCCAGAGCGGCGCGCCACCATCGCCGGGATAGCGGATGCGTTTGACGTGTCCGAACACCACCTGACGAAGGTCGTGCACTTCCTCGGCAAGAACGGCTGGCTGGCCAACGTGCGCGGCAAGGGCGGCGGGCTGGCACTGGCGAAAGCGCCGGAGCTGATCGTTGTGGGCGAGGTGGTGCGCGCAACCGAAGGAACGGACGTACCGGCCGAATGCTTTGAAGCGGCGGGCGGCCATTGCGCCATCACCCGCATCTGCCGCCTGCGCGGCGTGCTTGGCGAAGCGGTCGACGCGTTTTACGGCGTGCTCGACCGCTACACGCTGGCAGACCTCGCTCGCAACCGTCAGTCGCTCGCCAGGGTGTTCTTCACCGGCCGCACGGCTGCCGCTTCACCGGCCGGGCGTGCCTCATGAATGCAGCCCCCGCCGGCACCGGCGTTGCCGCAAGCGTGTGCAAGCCACCCTTYCCCTACGACGGGCCCGAGGCGCTGCGCCAGCCCATCATCGACGCGCTGAGGCGGGTGGTCGACCCGGAGGTCGCGATGACCATCGTCGACGTCGGGCTGATCTATGGCGTCACCGTGACCGGAGAAAAATTGCATGTGCTGCTGACAATGACCTCAGCCGCCTGCCCGGTGACCGACCTCATCATCGAAGAAGTGGAAACCGAGCTGGACCGCGCCGTGCCGCCCGAACTCCTGATCGAAGTCGAACTGGTGTGGGACCCTCCCTGGTCTACCGACCAAATGAGCGAGAGCGCCAAGCGCTTCATGGGCTGGTGAAACCCTCACGCCCGCTTCGCCCAACGCTGCACCACAGAGCCGCGCCGCCCTGGGTCAAGGTGGGCGCGCGGCTACTGCTGCCGGCAGTAGTGGTGCTGTCGCTGCTGGCCGGTATCGCAGGTGGCTTGCTGCGCGCAGGCGTGGCCCTGCCCGCCGTGGCCGATGCCGCCTGGCTCGGCCATGCCGCCCTTTCGCATGCCGCACTGATGATCTGCGGCTTCCTGGGCACGGTCATCGGTATTGAACGGGCGGTGGCCGTCAAACTGCGTGCCGCTTTTTTTGCGCCTCTCGCCTCGGGCCTGGGCGGCCTGTGCCTGCTGCTCGGGCAGGCACAGGCAGGCGCCTGGCTGGGCGTAGCCGCAGCGGCTGCTTTTACGGCCGTCAATGCCGTGGTGGTGTGGCGCCAGCGCGCGGCTCACACCTGGCTGCTGCTCGCCGGCGCGGGGGCCTGGCTGGCCGGCAACCTGCTGTTCGCATTCGGTTTCGGCAGCGGCGCGATCCTGCCATGGTGGTTCGCCTTCCTCGTGATGACCATCGCGGCCGAACGCCTGGAAATGACGCGCCTGATGCGCCGCCGACCCGCCGCGCAGTGGTCGCTCCAGGCCGTGCTGCCTGCCATGCTTGTCGGCGCCGCGGCGTCGGCCGTATCACCCGTGTGGGGCGGGCTGCTGTACGGCGCAGCACTGGCCTTGCTGGCAATGTGGCTGGCCATATTCGACATTGCCCGCCGCACGGTGCTGGCCCACGGGCTCAGCCGCTACATGGCGGTGTGCCTACTCAGCGGCTACGGCTGGCTGGCGGTGGCCGGCGCGGCATGGGCCGCCACGGCGCTGGGCTTGCCGTTGCGCGACATGGCGCTTCACGCGCTCGGCCTGGGGTTTATTGTCAGCATGATGATGGGCCACGCGCCGGTGATCCTGCCGGCCATCGCACGCGTGAAGCTGCAGTTCGGCGCTTTCTTCTACGTGCCGCTCGCGGCGCTTCACCTGTCCCTCATCGCGCGGCTCGGCTTCGGCCTGTTCGACCCGCCGCTGCGCGCCACCGGCGCCACCCTCAACGCCGCAGCCATCGCGCTCTTTGCCGCAACCGTCGCTGGCGCCGCTGTCGCATGGCGTATCAACGACGGCGCAACGATCGCCACGCAACCCGGAAAGACCTCGCTATGACACAGTCCATCCCCATCAAAACCCCGCCTGACAGCTCACCTTTTCCGACGGCGGGACCGCAAGGCATCGCGCTCTGGCAAACCGGCTTTCGGCCCTTCTACCTGCTGGCAAGCGTGTTCGCCGCGCTGTCGATTGGCCTGTGGGCGCTGCAGTTCGCCGGCTGGCTGGGCCAGCCCTACCTGCAGGGGCCGATGTGGCATGCGCACGAAATGCTGTTCGGCTTCACGCTGGCCGTGGTGGTGGGCTTTCTGTTCACGGCCGGGCGCAACTGGTCCAACCGCCCCACGCCCACCGGCCTGCCGCTGGCCGCGCTGGCGGCGCTCTGGGTGGCCGGGCGGGTGCTTGTGCTCACGCCCTTCGGCTGGGCTGCGGCGGCGGTCAACGTTGCGTTTCCGCTGGCCGCGGCCGTTGCGCTGGCGGTTCCCTTCATCGCCGCGCGCAATCGCCGCAACTACTTTTTCATCGGCTTGCTGCTGCTGATGGCGGTGGCCGTGCTGGCGGTGCATCTTGCGCAGCTCGGGCTCATGCAGCTGCCGGGCTGGGTCGGCATTCAGGCTGCGCTTGACGTCATGCTCTTCATCATGGCCGTGATGGGTGGCCGCGTGATTCCCATGTTCACCAACAACGGCGTGCCGGGTGCCAACGCCACCCGCCGCCCCTGGCTCGAGAAAGCCGCGCTGGGCTCGGTGCTGGCGCTGCTGCTGGCCGATGCGCTGCAGATCCGGGGCGCGCCGCTGGCGGCGCTTGCCGGTGTTTGCGCGGCCACACACCTTGCGCGCTGGGCACTGTGGCAACCATGGAAGACCACGCACACACCGCTGGCCTGGGTGCTGCATGCCGCCTACTTCTGGATTCCGGTGCACCTGGTGCTGCGCGGCTTGGCTGCGGCTGGTTGGGTCACACCTTCGGCGGCAACCCACGCATTGACGGTGGGCGCCATCGGCGGGCTCATCATCGGCATGATGACCCGCACCGCGCTCGGCCATACCGGCCGGCCGCTCCAGGCGGGCCGCACCGAAGTCACCTGCTATGTGCTTGTC
>NZ_JBFUAZ010000103.1:0-9472 GCF_056406035.1 Polaromonas sp. P1_E1_2
ATCCAGACCCTTGAGCAGGAAGAAATCGCCCGCTTGAACAAGACCATTCCCGTTTACGCTCCCGGCGACACCGTGATCGTSAGCGTCAATGTGGTGGAAGGTACGCGTAAACGCGTGCAGGCTTTTGAAGGTGTGGTGATTGCCAAGCGCAATCGCGGCCTCAATTCCAGCTTCATCGTTCGCAAGATCTCTAACGGCGAAGGCGTGGAACGTACGTTCCAGGTTTACAGCCCGCTGATCGCGAAGATTGAAGTCAAGCGCCGTGGTGATGTGCGCCGTGCCAAGCTGTACTACCTGCGTAGCCGCAGCGGCAAATCCGCACGTATCAAGGAAAAGCTGGGCGCCAAGGCTGCCTAAAAGCACCTCCGCCCTGAAAAGCCGCTCTGTCGAGCGGCTTTTTTTTGCCTGCTAACCTCTCACTCCATGAACAACACCCGGCCCCTGCCGAAGTTTGACCCGCGCAGCATCCCGGTGCTGGGTATTGATGACCATCTGGCGGGGGTCCCTTCGGCGCACCTTTCACCGGAGGCCCTGCGCCAGCGTTTTCGGCATCCGCCTGTGTGGACTCCCGAACACAGCGTTGAAAAGACATTCACCGACCGCACGCCTGCGCTGGCTGCGGTGCTGATTCCGCTGGTCATGCGGGACGAGCTGACACTGCTGCTGACGGAGCGGACCACCAACCTGTCCACGCACTCAGGCCAGGTCGCCTTGCCCGGCGGCCGTACGGATGAAACCGACCGCGATGCGGTAGACACCGCGCTGCGGGAAGCGCACGAGGAGGTGGGCTTGCCGCGCGACCATGTGGAGGTGCTGGGCACCTTGCCGACCTACGTCACCGGTACCGCTTTCATCATCACGCCGGTGGTGGCGCTGGTGAGGCCCGGGTTCGTGCTGCAGCCCAATCCGGGTGAAGTCGCAGATGTCTTCGAGGTGCCGCTGGGCTACCTGATGAACCCGGCCAATCATCGCCGCCACGAGATGGAGTTCGACGGCGCCCTGCGCCAATGGCTTTCCATGCCGTACTCAGACCCCTCCGTGGAAGGTGATGGCAACGAGGCCAGGGAGCGTTATATCTGGGGCGCGACGGCCGGCATGCTGCGTAATCTCTATCGTTTTCTGGTGGCTTAGCCCACCACCGTCCAGGCTCACTTCGTGTAGCCTGTTCCCCCCTTCCAGGGGGCGGCGCCTGGGGCCGGCGAAGCCGAAAAATTAGCACACCCCTATCGGGCTCACTTCGTGTAGCCCTTTTCCCCTTGCAGGGGACGGCGCCTACGGCCTGGCAGAGCCAGTTCCGCGGCCCCTGCTCGCACGGGCCCCGCTGGGTTGTGCTAACTGAACTCTTAAACCCAGCATGAGCCGCGGGGCTGGCTATGCCAGACCGCAGGCGGGCGGCCCCCTCGGGGGGCAGCGCATTACACGAAGTGAAAAGCGTGGGGGCCAAGTTATGATTCCTCATGAGCTTTTTTGCCGTTTTGTTTGCACTCATCATCGAACAGGCCCGTCCGCTGGCCCGCGGCAACTGGATTCATGCGGGATTTCGGGGCTGGGCCCGCTGGACCAACCGCAGCCTGGATGCCGGCAAACCGCACCACGGCTGGATCGCATGGACGGTCGCCGTGCTGGTGCCGGCGCTGGTCACCTTCCTGATTCACTGGCTGYTGTGGACCATCAACCCCGTGCTGGCTTTTGCATGGAACGTGGCAATCCTCTATGTCACGCTGGGCTTTCGGCAGTTCAGCCACTACTTCACGGACATACGCGACGCGCTGGATGACGGCGACGAAACGACAGCGCGCGAATTGCTGGCGCAGTGGCGCCAGGTCGATGCGAGCGAGCTTCCGCGCAGCGAAATTGTCCGCCACGTGATTGAATATTCGGTGCTGGCCGCGCACCGCCATGTGTTCGGCGTGCTGGGCTGGTTTTCGGTGCTCGCTGCGCTGGGGCTGGGGCCCGCAGGCGCCGTGCTCTACCGCATGAGTGAGTTCGTTTCACGCTACTGGGCCTATAAAAGAAGGACCGCCGCCGCTGCAGGCGAGGGCGCCAGCACGGCGCTGCAGCTTGCCGCAAGCCGTGCCTGGGGCGTGATTGATTTTGTGCCCGCCCGTGTCACCTCGCTGGGTTTCGCGGTGGTCGGCAGTTTTGAAGACGCCATTGATGCCTGGCGCAACTACACGCATCGGTTTCCAGCTGGCGCACCTTCGGCCTCTGAAAACCGCAACGACGGGATCATCCTGGCTGCTACGTCCGGTGCCGTGAACGTGCGCCTGGGCGGCGAAGCGCTCAAGACCACGTTTTCGGCGGACACCTCGCAAAGTTTCCAGGCGGGTGGCCTGGATGCGGAAGACGGCATCGCCACAGAAGCCACGCCTGGCCGGGAGCCCGAAGTGGCGCACCTGCGAAGCATCGTGGGGCTGGTGTGGCGTTCCGTGGTGCTGTGGATGGTCTTGCTGGCGCTGCTGACCCTGGCACGCCTGCTCGGATGAGCGGCAGCCTGCCTTCCGGGCAATCCTTCTGGAGCCCTGCGGTGCGCGGTCTTGTGCCGTATGTGCCGGGGGAGCAGCCCGGTGTTGCGGACCTGGTCAAGCTCAACACCAACGAGAACCCATACCCGCCATCGCCCCGTGTCGTTGCCGCCATCACGGCCGCGGCGCAAAACGGCCTGCAGCTTTATCCCGACCCGCAGGCCAATGCACTCAGGCGGGCGATTGCCGGCTACCACGGCATAGACACCGGCCAGGTGTTTGCTGGGAATGGTTCGGATGAAGTGCTGGCGCACGCTTTCTGCGCATTTTTCCGCCACGGCCAGCCGCTGTTGATGCCGGATGTCAGCTACAGCTTTTACAGGGTGTACTGCGGGCTCTATGGCATTGAGGCCGGGCTCGTGCCGCTGGATGCGTCCCTGCGCATCCATGTGGCGGATTACACCGCGCCATGCGCGGGCGTGGTGATTGCCAACCCGAACGCGCCCACCGGCACCGGCCTGCCGCTGGCGCAGATCGAGCAACTGTTGCAGCAACAGCCCGAGCGGGTTGTGCTGGTAGACGAAGCCTATGTGGATTTCGGCGGCGAAACCGCCATTGAACTGATTGCGCGTTATCCCAACCTGCTGGTGGTGCACACGCTGTCCAAGTCGCGCTCGCTGGCCGGATTGCGCGTTGGTTTTGCCGCCGGCCAGCGCCACCTGATTGAAGCCCTTGAGCGGGTGAAAGACAGCTTCAATTCCTATCCGCTGGACCGCCTGGCCATCGCCGGTGCCGTGGCGGCTTACGAGGATCGTGCTTATTTTGAAGCGACTCGCACGGCCGTGATCCAGAGCCGTGATCTGTTAAGCCGGCAGCTGCAAGGCCTCGGCTTTGACGTCTTGCCATCGCAGGCCAACTTCCTGCTGGCTCGCCATCCTGGCCACGACGCAGCGGCCTTCGCGGCCGGCTTGCGCGAAAAAAACATCCTGGTGCGCCATTTCAGGCAGCCGCGCATCGACCAGCATTTGCGCATCAGCGTGGGCACGCCGGCGCAGTGTGAGGCGCTGGTGCAGGCCTGCCGCGAGCTGCTCAAGGCCTGACGCTATTGCCCGGACGGGCGCTGCCCGTCAGTTCCCGTCAATATCGGGGTTGCGACAGCTCGGCAAATAGTTCGCTATACAAACGATAGCGGCTTGCGCTGATTCCGTCTGGGCTGGGCCCCGATTTGACCTTTGAAATCACCCCGCAACCCGGCTCATGCAGGTGGGTGCAGTTGTAGAACTTGCAGTCCTGGGCGTGCGCCTTGAGGTCGGGCATGTAGTTGGCCAGCTGCACTGGGTCAATGTGGTGCAGCCCGAACTCCTGAAAGCCCGGCGAATCAATCAGCGCGGTGCTCCTCTGACCGTCCGTCCCGGTATTCACCCAGTACAGCGTGGTACTTGTGGTGGTGTGTTTGCCTGAATTGAGGGCCTGCGATATTTCCGCCGTCAGCACCCGTGCATCGGGCACCAGCAGGTTGGTCAGGCTGCTTTTGCCCGCGCCTGAAGGTCCCAGCACCAGCGTCTTTTTGTCCCGCAGCAAGTCCGTCAGTTCCTGCAGTTCCGGGTGCGGGGCATCGGCCGGCCCGCTTGCCGCTGTTTTGGGCTTGATGGCCAGCGAGAGCATTCTGTAGCCCATGGCCCGGTAGGGCGCCAGCTTGGCCCAGGCGCGCCCGAAAGGCTCGGTGAGGTCGCTTTTGTTAAGGGCGATGATGGGGGTGATACCCTCTGCTTCAGCGGCAATCAACGCGCGGGTCAGCTGGCTTTCCGAGAACTCGGGCTCGGCTGCGATGAGGATCAGCACCTGGTCGAGGTTGGCGGCGAAGGACTTGGTGCGCATCTCATCCTGCCGGTAAAACAGGTTGCGGCGCTCTTCAATTTTCTCGATGGTGCCTTCGTCTTCGGAAGGCAGCCAGCGAATGCGGTCTCCCACCACGGCCTGGCTTTTTTTGCCGCGCGGGTGGCAGATCACCCGTTCACCGGTGTCGGTCTCCACCAGCACGTGCCGGCCAAAACCCGCCACCACCAGCCCGGGCCGCGTGCCCGCGACGGGGGCAGCGGCAGGGCGTGCTGGTTTGCTCAAGCCAGCAAGGCGTCAACCTTCGACGCGCAGAAAAAATCACTGACAGAGACACCATCGACGTCGTGCGTGTTGAAACGCACCGTGCATTTGCCGTAACTCACGGCCAGGTCGGGGTGATGGTCTTCGGCATTGGCAATGAAAGCCAGTGCATTGACGAAGGCGATGGTCTCGTAGTAGTTCTTGAAGCTGTAGGTTTTTTCCAGTGAACCGTCGATCAGGCGCCAGCCCAGGGCCTGCTCGCCATTGAGCTTGCTCAACTGGGTGACGATTTCCGTGGCGCTCAGGGCGCGGCGGTTTTGGTGGATCGGGTTGCTCATGTCGCGGTGCTTTCAACAGAAGGAATCATGCGGCCCAGCCGTTCGGAGGCGGGCGGATGCGAATAGTAAAACTTCACAAATACCGGGTCGGGCGTGAGGGTGCTGGCATTGTCCTGGTAGAGCTTGAGCAGGGCGCTCTGCAAATCCTTGCCGTCCGTTTGCGCCACGGCATAGGCGTCGGCCTCGAACTCATGCTTGCGCGAGAACTGGGCGAACACCGGCGAGATGAAGAAGCTGAAGAGCGGCACCACCAGCAAAAAGAGCAGCAGCGCCAGGGCGTCATTGGCGCCGGTGAGGTTGGGCCGCACGCCCAGGCCGGTATAGAACCAGACCTGTGACGACAGCCAGCCCAGCAAGGCGAAACCGGCCAGGCTCATGGCAAACATCGAGACGATGCGTTTGATGATGTGCTTGTGCTTGAAATGGCCCAGCTCATGCGCGAGCACGGCGTCAACTTCACCGGGGTTGAGCTGTTTGAGCAGGGTGTCGTAAAACACCACGCGCTTGGCCGCGCCGAAGCCGGTGAAATAGGCATTGGCGTGGGCCGAGCGTTTGCTGCCGTCCATCACGAAGAGGCCTTTGGCCGCAAAGCCGCAGCGCTGCATCAGGGCTGTCACGCGCGCCTTCAGTGTCTCGTCTTCGAGCGGTTTGAACTTGTTGAACATCGGCGCGACGACGGTGGGGTAGAGCACCAGCACCAGCAGGTTAAAACCCATCCAGGCACCCCAGGCCCACAGCCACCACAGGCTTCCCGCGCTGCCCATCAGCCACAGGATGAGCGCCACGATGGGCAGGCCGATGACGATGCCGACCAGCGTCGACTTCACCAGGTCGGCCAGCCAAAGTTTCAAGGTCATCTTGTTGAAGCCGAAACGCTCTTCAATGCGGAAGGTGCTGTACAAGGTGAAGGGCAGGTCGAGCAAACCGCTGATGAGGCCAAAAGCGGCCAGCAGGGCCAGCTGCGGCACCAGCGCGCCCCAGGCGGCCAGGCCCGAACCGGCTATCGCCTGGTTCAGCATGTCGATGCCGCCCAGTAGCGTCCATCCCAGCAGCACGGCGGCGGCGAAGGCCATCTCCAGCATGCCGAAGCGTGCCTTGGCGATTGTGTAGTCGGCTGCCTTCTGGTGCGCCTGCAGCGAAATGGTGGCCGAGAAGGCGGCGGGCACCGCGTTCCGGTTCCGTGCCACATGGCGGATCTGCCGCGAAGCCAGGTAGAACTTCGTGAGCAGCCCCAACACCAGAAAGGCGGAAAACACCCCGGTGAAAACAAGCGAATAGTCGGTCATGGCTGGCAGTTTAGGCGATCAGCGAGAATCGCAAGATGCCTGAAACTGAACCCCTACTCAAAAAATCAGACCAGAACCTCGTCTGGCTGGACTGCGAAATGACCGGCCTCGACCCGGAAAAAGAGCGCCTGATCGAGATCGCCGTCATCGTCACAGGCCCGCAACTCACGCCGCGCATTGAGGGCCCGGTTCTGGCGATCCACCAGACCGACGAGTTGCTGGACCAGATGGACAACTGGAACAAGGGCACCCATGGGCGCAGCGGCCTGATCGACAAGGTCAAGGCCAGCACCGTGGACGAGGCAGATGCCGAAGCGCAGATTCTGGCTTTTTTGGCCCGATACGTTCCCAAGGGTGTTTCACCGCTGTGCGGCAACACCATCAGCCAGGACAGGCGCTTCCTGGTCAAGTACATGCCCAAACTCGAAGCCTTCCTGCACTACCGCAACGTTGACGTCAGCACCTTCAAGGAACTGGCCAAGCGCTGGAGTCCCGAGGTTTACAGCGCCTTCAAAAAGCGCCAGAGCCACACCGCCCTGGCCGATGTGCACGAGTCGATTGACGAACTTGAGCACTATCGGCAACACTTCCTGAAGTGAATTCTGCGTAAGTCATTTCGGGGTTTTAGCCAGACAGGACAAGCGCAAGCAGCTATTGAAATGATAGCGGGTGCGCACGGTACAGGCTGACGGCAGGAAGCCGCGATGCCCCCGGTTGAGCAGGGGACTGGTAGAAACCCGTAAAGCACGCTATAATCGTGGGCTTGCAGTGCACTGGGTGCCCTGCATTTGTACATCTACCTCACACTTTTGATTCCAATAACGGAGTCACCGCTTCGGGCACATTTCTGCTGCCTGGACCGCATATTCGTTTGATGGTTGATGTTTTATTAACCATGAACGAATCCTCCGCATCGCGGGGGTGAAGTTTCCTGTTCCTTCGCCAAAAGCGTTGCGGACAGGTGATTAGTGAGAAAAAACATGACTGACTCTTTTGAGGCTCGTGGCGACGTTTTGCCCGACACAAATATTGATACCGCCGCTGAGGCCGTGATCCACGTGATTCCGGACTTCTCTTCGGACGAGCCTTCGATGGCTCCCACCTCCCTGGAAGCCGTTGCAGCCGAACCCAATGGTTTCGTGAAGTTGGGCCTGGCCAAGGAACTCCTGCAAGCTGTCGCCGACATGGGTTTCACCCAGCCGACGTCCGTGCAGATGGCCACGATCCCCAAGGCCATGCAGGCCCTGGACCATGACGCCAAAAGCGACCCCAAAGCCAAATTCACCGACCTGCTGGTTTCCAGCCAGACCGGTAGCGGCAAGACCGCAGCCTTCCTGCTGCCCGTGCTGCACACCCTGCTGAAACAGCAGGAAGAAGCCGAGCGTTTTGAGCGCTCCGAATTTGAACGCCTGAGCGCCGAAGCCGTCGCCCGCGGCGAAGCACCCCTGAAAAAACCCAAGCGCAAGGACCCGACCAGCCCGCGCAACTTCAAGGCTGCCACGCCCGGTGCACTGATCCTGTGCCCGACGCGTGAATTGGCCCAGCAGGTTTGCGCCGACGCAATCGACCTGGTTCGCCATTGCCGCGGCCTGCGCATTGCCAACGTGGTGGGCGGTATTCCTTACCAGCTGCAAATTGCCAAGCTGCAAAATGCCGACCTCGTGGTGGCCACCCCCGGCCGCCTGCTCGACCTGCAGCGCAGCATGCAGATCAAGCTGGACCAGGTGCAGTTCCTGGTCGTCGACGAAGCCGACCGCATGCTGGACCTCGGCTTTGCCGACGACCTGACCGAAGTCAACCAGCTCACGATCGAGCGCAAGCAGACCATGATGTTCAGCGCCACGTTTGCGCCGCGCATCATGCAACTGGCCACGCGTGTGATGCGCCAGCCGCAGCGCGTCGAGATCGACTCGCCGCATGAAAAACATGCGTCGATCACCCAGTCTCTGCTGTGGGCCGACAACATGACCCACAAGCGCAAGCTGCTGGATCATTCGCTGCGCGACACCACCATGAACCAGTCGATCGTGTTTGCCTGCACCCAGGTTGAATGCGACGGCCTGGCCAATGACCTGGTGCAGGAAGGCTTCAGCGCTGTGGCGCTGCATGGCGCACTGGGCCAGGGCCTGCGCAACCGCCGCCTGATGGCTTTCCGCGACGGCCGTGTCCAGATCCTGGTCGCTACCGATGTGGCTGCCCGCGGCCTGGACGTTCCGTCGATCACCCACGTGATCAACTACGGCCTGCCGATGAAAGCCGAAGACTACGTGCACCGCATTGGCCGTACCGGCCGCGCCGGCCGCGAAGGCCAGGCGATCACGATTGCCGAGTTCCGCGATCGCCGCAAGATCCAGGACATCGAGCACTACATGCAGCAGAACCTCAAGCCCAGCGTGATCGCCGGTCTGGAGCCACAGCAGCGCTTTGCCCCGACCTCCGATCGCCCACGCGGCAACTTCGGCGGTGACCGCGGCGACCGCGGTGGCCGCAGCTTCGGCGGTGGTGGTGATCGTGGCGGCTATGCCGGCCGCAAGCCTGCAGGTGGCTTTGGCGGTGGTGCTGGCGGTGGCGGCTTCGGCGCACCTCGTCACAACGACCGTGACGATCGTGCTCCCTTCCAGGGCCGCGCTCCTGGACCACAGGGTGGCTATGGCGACCGTTCCGGTTTCAATGACCGCGGCCCGCGCCGTCAGGATGACCGTGGTTTTGGTGGCGGCAACAACACCGGCTTTGCGCCGCGTGAAGACCGCAACTTCGCTCCGCGCAACGAAGGCTTTGCTTCCCGCAATGAAGGTTTCGCACCGCGCCCTGACTTTGCCAACCGCAAGCCTGGTTTTGCCAAGCCTGCCGGCAAGGTGTTTGTGCCCCGCGATGCGGCCAAGAAACCCGGCAAGTTCTCCAAGCCCTTTCGCGATTGATGCTTAATTAAGCATCGCCAGCAAGGGCAAATAAAAAAGCCGCCCCGGACAATGTCTGGGGCGTTTTTTTTTATGGCCCCGTGCGGACTGGGGGCCGCACCCGCGGACACCTGCAACGCCCGCTGAAGTTATGATGCGATGGCCGCGCCGGCAGTCCGGCGCTTGCCAAAAAACACATCCACATGCACGCAGCCGCCTGGCCTCCTCTTTCAAAGAACTGACTCTTTGCTTCCTGCGCACCCGGACGTCCGTCCTGTTGCAAGGCTGAAGCACTGCCCGCACTCGCCGGATCGCCCCAGGCGGGGTGCCTGATCCCGACCGCCTTTTTCATTTGTGACGATCCCGCATCGTCCGCGGTCACGTTC
>NZ_JBFUAZ010000104.1:0-9421 GCF_056406035.1 Polaromonas sp. P1_E1_2
GCGTTTGCGCCCTACGATGGCGGCGCCGATCTATTCTTCAAATCTGAGGAAGATGCTCACCGAACCAGGCAGATGTTTCAATCCTGGTTGTCAGATCGCCCTGACGGTCTTTGAATACGGGCTAGAACGCCCGCAAACGCCCCCGCACTGCGGCCTTACCCTGCCACCCGATCCCGAATCTGCTGCAACGCCGCCGGGTCATCCATCGTCGTTAAATCCCCCGGGTCCCTGCCCTCGCACACGGCCTGGATCGCGCGGCGCAGCATCTTGCCGCTGCGGGTCTTGGGCAGGGCTGAAACGAAGTGCACGCGTGACGGTCGGGCGACAGCCCCCAGATCGCCGTCCACGCGTTTCATGATCTCGCCTTCAAGCTTCATGGCCGCCACCTTGTCGGCCAGCACGTTCGCATCCTTCGGCACAGCAAAAGCCATCGCCACCTGGCCCTTGAGCTGATCGGCCACACCGATCACCGCCACCTCGGCGACGCCGGCGTGCCCTGAAATGCTTTCTTCAATCTCGCGCGTGCCCAGGCGGTGGCCTGCGACATTGATGACGTCGTCGGTGCGGCCCAGGATGAAGTAGTAACCGTCTTCGTCGCGTATGCCCCAGTCGAAAGTGCTGTAGACCATTTTGCCGGGCACGCTCTTCCAGTAGGTGTTGACGAAGCGCGCGTCGTCCTTCCAGATGGTTTGCATGAAGCCGGGCGGCGTCGGGCCTTCAATGACGACCACGCCTTTTTCATGGGGTTGCGTCAGCTCTTCGCCGGTGGACTCGTGCAGGATCTTGACCTTGTAGCCGTACATGGGCACGCCGGGGCTGCCGAACTTGCTGGCCTTCTTTTCAACGCCGTTGGCAATCGTGATGATGGGCCAGCCGGATTCGGTCTGCCAGTAGTTGTCGATGATGGGCACGTTCAGGCCTTCGCTGATCCAGCGGGCTGTCGGCTCATCGAGCGGTTCGCCGGCCAGGAAGAAGGCACGCAGGCTTGAGAGGTCGTGTTTTTTGAGCAGGGCCGGGTCCTGCTTTTTGAGTACGCGCACCGCGGTGGGCGCGCTGAACATGCCGGTGACCTTGTACTTTTCCACCAGGCTCCACCAGATGGCGCCGTTGGGTTGCTTGTCCATGCCTTGCGTGGGCAGGCCTTCATACATGATGGTGGCCATGCCGGCAATCAGCGGGCCGTAGATGATGTAGCTGTGGCCTACGACCCAGCCGATGTCGCTGGTCGAAAAGTAGGTTTCGCCCGCGCGGCCGTCAAAGATGTGCTTCATGCTGGCGGCCAGCGCCACGGCATAACCGCCGGTGTCGCGCTGCACGCCCTTGGGCTTGCCGGTGGTTCCGCTGGTGTAGATGGTGTAGCTGATGGCGGCGGAGTCCAGCCACACGCAGTGCACCAGCGCGTGCATGTACTTGGCGCGCAAGGTCTCCCAATGCAAATCGCGCCCGGCCACGATGGACATGGGCGCCAGGCCGCGGTCAACCAGCAGCACGGCTTCAGGCTGGTGTTTTGACAGGCGGATGGCTTCGTCGAGCAGCGGCTTGTACGCCACCACCTTGCCGCCGCGCGAGCCGGCGTCGGCGCTGATGATCACGCGCGGCGTGGCGTCGTCGATGCGCGAAGCCAGTGAGCCGCTGGCAAAGCCGCCGAACACCACGCAGTGGATGGCGCCTATGCGCGCGCAGGCCAGCATGGCAAAGGCGGCCTCGGCAATCATGGGCATGTAGATGAGCACGCGGTCGCCCTTGACCACGCCCATGGCCAGCAGGCTGGCGGCCATGCGCTGCACCTCGGCGTGCAGCTCGGCGAAGGTGTAGGTTTTTTCAATACCGGTTTCGCTGGAGACATAAATCAGCGCGGGCTGGTCTGGCCGGTCTTTCAGGTGCCGGTCTACCGCGTTGTGGCACAGGTTGGTTTGCCCGCCCTCAAACCACTGGGCAAACGGCGGTTTGTCGTCATTGCAGACGCGGGTGAAGGGCTTGTGCCAGTCGATCAGTTGGGCCTGCTCGGTCCAGAAGGCCTCGGGCTGGTCGATGGACTGGCGGTAGAAGTCTGCGTAGCTCGTCATGTCTCGTCTCCGTTTTTGCTTTTTGGGGCCGTGCTCAGATTTTGACAACGATGCGGCCGCGCACCTTGCCCGACATCAAGTCGGCGGCCTTTTCTACCGCTTTCGCCATCGAAATCTCTTCCACCATGGCCTCGAGCCTGGCAGTGTCCAGGTCTTTTGCCAACCGGTCCCAGGCCTGCTGGCGTTTGGCCAGGGGCGCCATCACGCTGTCGATGCCAGTCAGTGTGACGCTGCGCAGGATAAACGGCATCACCGTCGCCGGGAAATCCGCGCCCTGCGCGAGCCCGCAGGCCGTGACCACACCGCCATAGCGCGTCTGCGCGCAGGCATTGGCCAGCGTGTGCGAGCCGACGGCGTCCACCACCGCGGCCCAGCGCTCTTTTTGCAACGGCTTGCCGGGGGCAGACAGCTCGGCCCGATCGATCACGCTGCTGGCGCCCAGTTGCCTCAGATAGGCTTCCTCACTGGCCTTGCCGGTGGCGGCCACCACGGTATAGCCCAGCTTGCCCAGCAAGGCAACGGCCACGCTGCCCACGCCACCGGTCGCGCCCGTCACCAGCACCTCGCCGTCGCCGGGTTTGGCGCCGTGCTGCTCCAGCGCCAGCACGCTGAGCATGGCGGTGTAGCCCGCCGTGCCAATCGCCATGGCCTGGCGGGTGGTGAAGGCTGCCGGTAATTTCACCAACCAGTCTCCCTGCAAGCGCGCCCGCTCAGCCATCAGGCCCCAGCGCGTTTCACCCAAGCCCCAGCCGTTGTGCACAAAGCGGTCGCCGGCCTTCCAGCCGGGGTGGGTGGATTCCAGCACGGTACCCGCGCCGTCAATGCCCGCCACCATGGGCCAGCTGCGCACCACCGGCCCCTTGTTGGTAATCGCCAGGCCGTCCTTGTAATTGAGGGTGGAATATTCAACCTGCGCCAGCACGTCACCGGCGGGGAGCTGGGCCTCGTCGGTGTCGGTGATGGCCGCTGAAAAGCCGGCGTCGGACTTGGTGAGCAGAAGGGACTTGAACACGGCGTTGTCTCCGGATGGGTTGTTGTCGCAAGGCCAGAAACGCTGGAAAACCCGCGAAACTGAATTCTTAATTATGGATAACGGGCTTTCAGGAGGCTGACGATGCACTTGGTACGCCGAGATCTGCTATTGTTTTAATAGCTGCTTGCGCCTACCCTTATTGGCCTACAGCTACTTTTTGCACCTGAATAATGTGTGTTTTGCCTTTCCGGGAGTTGTTTTGGGTGCTTTTTGGACTGCTTTTGGGCTTCAGGGGAACATCTGAAGGCAGAGTTTGCCGTTTTTTCAGAACGAAATTAGCCCGCAATCCAATAAGGGCCAGCGCGAGCAGCTACTCTTTTAATAGCAAAAGACTCGACTGACAGAAGGCGCTCTGTCAGCTCCAGACTGCGCTAGTCGCGCAAGATCGCCTCACCTGTCCGCGGGTTCACAAGGGTCACATTTTCGAGCACCCGAATGCGCCAGATATCGCTCTGTCTCGTCAGCACGGCGAGGATCAGCGTATCCACCACATGGGGCCCGGCCGGGTGGCTGGCGCCGGCAGCCAGGCGGCTCCAGAAATGGATGACCGCCGCCCCGTCGGCAATATGGGCGACATCGATGAGTTCGTTCTGGAGTGTGGAGTCGCGGTAGATTGTTTCGTGAATCGGAACGTGGAGCGCCACGATCTCCTCAACGCCCCGCACGTAGTGCCCGAAGCGATTCACGAACGTTGCGTCCTGATCGAACAGCTCACCGAGAGCCGTCATGTCGTGGCCATTCCAGGCGGCTTGAAATGCACCGGGCGCATCTTCAGGTTTTTTCATCCTGGTCATGGGTTTAGTCCTGCGTCTCCCGGATTGCTACGGCGCAAGGCATTTGGCATGGGGGCGGCTGGAGGCAAGTGAAGCTTGCCGGAAGACTTCCCCTCGATGGARGGATTAGGCCGCACTGCTGCCGAAAGCATGCGGCTCATATTGAGTTACGGTACGTTGCACACTTGCGCGGGTGCCAAGCCTCGCGAGCCACTCCGCCACAGCACGATGTTCGCCAATGGCTGTTTGTCCCTCAGGGGCAAGGGAGAAGTAGCGGAGGATCGGATAGGCGTGCAGATCTGCGAGAGAGAGGGTGTTGCCGGCAAGGAACGGTGAATCTCCGACAAGAGCCGCAAGCGCTTCAAGGGCGATGCGGGACTCTTTCAATGATTTGGCAACCAGAGATTCATCGGTGGAGCCGCCTGTCATGGGCAGGCGAACCCTCTGGACAAAGACTCCCCACACCATCGGCCGATAGGCGTAGGAGTCAAGCAGCCCGATTACTTGCGCCATACGCGCCCGCTCACTCGGCGTTGGCGGTTGCAGCGATGGGCCGGGGAATGCCTCATCTACGTAACGGCAGATTGCCGCCGTCTCGTAGATCGACAGCTCTCCGTGACACAGCACGGGGATCCGTCCGAACGGATGGCGCTTGGTGTGGGCGGCAGGCACGCCACCTGGCCCGAAGATGTCGACCTCTTCGATTCGATAAGGCACGGCTTTCTCTTCGAGCGTTAGACGGGCGATCCGCGTATACACGCTGCGCGGCAAGCCATAAAGAGTTAGGGTTGATGACATGGCAAAGCAAATGACTGTGCGGCCTCACGTAAAAACAACCAGACTATCACTTTGCGGCGAAACCGCGTCAGGGGCCCTATCGCCACGACTGGATGCTCTTTTCACAGGGCTGTCTCACATCAATTGATGATTTTTCCCATGCCATTTTCTATGCGGTTTCTCAGTTGTTGAATGAACTGTGAGTCATAGGGTTCCCAGCTTTCGAGTTCGCCAACAACTTTTACAGGCAGCTTGCTTCGATAGGACCGCGTCGGGTTGCCTGGGAACTTCTTGTCTGTGACGTTGGGGTCGTTCTCAAATTCCCCTGTCGGTTCAACGATATAGACTCGCGGCCTGCCGCTGCCTTTGGCTATTTCTGCGGCAAGCCCGGCACCTTTGGAGAGGGCTGTGAAATAAATGTGATTCATCACGACGCTGTCGTCGTAATTCGATTTAAAGCCTGATGTCAGTAGATCGCCTACCTGCAATTCGGCTTTCGTGCCGTGAAAAAAAGGGCCGGTGTCCAAAGTTGCCATGAGTTGTTAAGTGCAAACGGGGTTGATGCCAAGGGGAATTGAACGAAGAGTTAGCCATCGTTACTGCATGCGTTGCCGTGCGCCCGTCTCGCTACCCCTTGGGTCCGAGTCGACGCTCCGGTTCATGCCTGTGCAAAAACTTTGTCAGGGAGTCTGGCGGAGAGTCGGTGCCCAAGTCTTCAAGCATCTGGCCGATGCTCCCGCGGTGATAGCCGCTGTGCGTAATGACGTGGAGAAGCATCTCTTCACACGACATCGCGCCGCTGTCACCGTCAGTGAATGTGAAACGCACCCGATGTTTCAAACGCTCGGCGCTGACGCCGCGTACGAACTGCAGGTACCAGTCGTCTGTGGATCTCACGATCTCCCGCAACTCCGGCAAGCCCGGCGCAGGTTCAGAGTGCGTTGCCTTGAAGCGCTGCGTGGCGGCGCCGGTCAGATGGCCCTGAAAAATCTGGTCCACAACGTTGGCGTGATCGAGTGTGTGAAGCATGGCACGAAATTCATCGGGATGCTGCTGCGCATCAAACTTTTCGAGGACGGCGTGGAGCTCGGTGTTCGCCCAGGCCTTGTACTCGAACAGTGAAACGAGAATGGTGTTCATGGCAAGTGGGGCTCCTTTTAAGTTTGGTATGCGCACGCTGCGAAGCCGGTTCTGACGCTTGACGTTTTGACATGAGAGAGCCCCGCTGACGCGATACAGCACGAGACGAAACCTCGGATCAGTCTATGTACCCGCAAATCCGGCCTGCAAGAACCCGTTCATGCACCAGACGCACCTAGAGCGTCAGAACCAGCCCCTGCCCCGTCTTGACGCCAAATGAGACAAAGACAAACAGCACAGCAGCCTGCAAGGCAACGACCATGATGGAAAAACCGATGAGGGATCGGCCCGGCACGCGGAGAATCGCGGCGTACACCGCAATCCCGGCCGCAAAGGCAAACACGAAGCCCATGAACCCGCCGGACAGCTTGAAGACCACCAGGCTCACAGCGGGCGCGGTGATCGCCGCAACGGCRGCGGCTCCATAGCTGGTGTTGCCAGCGTCGACAAACCCGGCAGCCCATTTCACAGGCATCAGGGTGATGAGAGCAAAGAGGACGAGGGGGAGTAGCAGGATGGTCATGCGGTTTTCAGGGGTTGGGGCTCGCCATGATACCGGCGCGCCGGGACTTCGCTGGAAATGGCTTCGCTGTTAATCCTGTGCGGCCGCAGCGCGGATTTCTGCTGGACCTGCACCACAACGGCAGCCCGCTGCTCCTATCGAAGAAGAGGTCCAGCAGGAATGGATGTGGGCCAAACCGAACATGACCATAGTCCGCCTTCTCATTGGTGCATAGCCTTCTCTGCCAGGTACTGGGCACGTTCAACTGTAATACCCGAAAGCTGATCAACTGCCAGTTGATCAGTCTCATTGACTGTGGAATGCAAGACAACTTTGGGCCGAAAACCTCCCAGCTGTATGAAGACATCTGCGGACCTGGATTGCTCGGCTGGATACAGGTTGATMCGGTTGCAGAGCCAGCCAAAGAAGCCGTCACCTTCCAGCGGGGTGTCAAAGGTTTGAACATAGCGCTCAAAGCTCTGTTGACTTGCAGAAACCCACACCCCCCAAACAAAGGGCTCACTTACGCCATGTATTGGAATTTCCAAAACAGCCCTGACGAAATAGTCGGTTCTTTCGGTATGACGGATAACGCAAAGGTCATCGGACAGCCGCCCGATGTCTTGTTTCTGTTCATCTGTTAGCCAGGTGTATGGATCTGGCGCCTGAAATGCAAAACTCGGCGAGCCCTCATGCAACTCACCGCAGCATGAACATTTGAATGCAAAGATCGCTGCCATGGAATTAGTGGCCTAGCGTAAAGATGACCGGACGACTAACACTTGCGGCAGAGCTGCCTGCTGCTGTTGTGGGTTCGTGTCGATTGGCAAGTCGGGCCGTAAGCAGGCCGCAGCGAATTTACTCATTCGTGTCCTCTTGGAACACCGATCAAGACTGAGATGGTACCCAGCACAAACCAGGCCGCRAACGTGAAAAGTACCAGCGACATGAGAATATTGTGGCCACACATGACGCCAAGTGCAGGATGCTTTCCTTCGCAGCCGACGAAGAGAATGGCAAAGGCGATCAAGGGGCCACCCAAGAAAATGAGAATGAGTTTCACGAACTTGCTCAGCACCATGGAACGAAGCCTACCGTTGGCGGTCACCGGCAACCAACACTAGTCGCGAAACAGCAACCTGCAGCTGTGTCCGCATCGGCCGATCGGTTAGGCTTCATACCTTGACTTCCACTACTTGGTTAGAGCCTTTAATGGCTTGGCCTTCGACTTGATATACACACCATCAGCGTATGCGCCTGCACCAGAGTAGCAGTGTCCGATTTGGTAAACCTGCGCCCGATTTCCATTGAACGTTGCGATTATGGCGCAGGGAATATCCGGACTGGAGAAGAATCCTGCGCAAGAGTCTCGTGTAATTGTCAGCTCACCTTCCAGGTTACCAACCGTAGGTGCTCCAGCAATCATTTTCCCCAACGATTGCAGCTCAAAGTGGGCTCGATCCAACCCATCGGATGATTCGGTTGGAGTGTCGATGGACATATAGGCCCCATCTTTCCTTTCGTATCTCGCACCTTGCATGCAGGGAGATGCATAGGCTGACGATGAAGTAAGAACTGCGAAGGCAAAGACCGCGACAGACAGATTCAGGTGGATTGCAGAAGTCATATTAGCCCGACGTTTGGCATGAGGGGTCGGCCCAAGTGGGCTGCGGTTGCCTCTTCGATGGAAGGATCAGGCGGCATGCAATTGGTCACTTTCAGAGAATGGTCCCTCGAACCTGAAACAACCCGCGACAACCCGGGAGGGTAGGAGCCTGACGTTTGACATAAGCGCTCTGCAAGGTGACCGTTTGAAGGAGAGGTCAGGCGACATCGGCGATGGCCAAGCGGTCCGATGTGAATATCTCAGCTTGCATGAGAACGTAGAGAGAAGAGGATGTAAAGGCCTAAGGCGATCTCGCCCAGGCCGATGAGGATCGCTGGAAGCCCTTCAACGATACGCTGCTCATTGCTATCTTCATTCCATGTGAATTTAGCTTCCCGGCGCAAGACACTCTTCACGCCCGCAACGATAGATGCGAGGCCAAACAGCACGACAATGATTTTTAAAAGCAGTGCCATGAGATGCCTAACGCAATTCAGACCGCAAAAGCTGCGGTCTAACTTGACTGCTATGGTTTAACTTGGACATCGAATCCTCCCAAACCCTCTTGTTTTTGGCATTGCAGCAAATACGCTGGATTTTTATGCCTGTACAAATAATCCCATGAAGCCCTGCTCCCACTGCAGTTGATCTGTCTGCCTGATCAGCTGAGGGAGCGGATTTGATATTTGCACTATAGCCTCAGCACCGGGAAGCTTTGCGTGTACCGGTTACGTTTTTTTTCCACAGGCATGACTTGAAGCATCCGCGCGACAGGGGCACCACGGAAGTTGAGTATCTTTAGCGGGAAAATCACACGCCAACCCGGCCAGCTACTCAAGAGCGTATTTGATCGGAAGCTCCACCCAGGAATCCACGGCACGGCCCGACTTTGTTCTGGCCGGGTTGAACTTGAACTTTTTCACGCCTTCGATTGCGGCCGCATCCAGCGTGGCAGAACCCGAGCTTTGACGGAGCCGCACCTCGCCGGCGTTGCCGTTCGCCAAAACTTCCACTCGCAACCTGACAACGCCCTGCTCGTCAAGGCGCCTGGCACGCGCTGGATACGCAAGCCTTGGCGAATCGGCCTGGCTGGCGGGCCGCACAATTTCATCCGGGCCGGTGACACAAGCTGTCAGCGCCATCGACAGAGGGAAAAGGAAGAAGATGCAGAAAACGCGAAGCAGGTATTTCATTGGTACCGGGTATGGATTGCAACTGGACAAAACTCAAACGCCTTCCAGGCAGCCAAAAAGCCTCACAGATCAAGCCAGCTTAGAACCTGGCTGAAAAATACCATGGGAATCCTGCAAGCAAGACTGTTGTGCAACCCAAACCAACTGCACGCAAACCAGCCAAACGGCATGAGCAGCATCAGCAAGATGAAAGCGTCAGTCAAATAGGCGAAAGGCCGTCTCTTTCGGATCTGGATGATGAGATCGATCAGGAACGCGCCCAGCATGATGAAGGTCATGAAACCAAGAAGAATGGCGATCCCCAGGCCAGTATCTCCGTGACGCTCTTGTG
>NZ_JBFUAZ010000105.1:0-9360 GCF_056406035.1 Polaromonas sp. P1_E1_2
CGGCTGAGGCGCGCTGCGTGGAGCCCACGCCCACGATGGCGCCGGTGATGGTGTGCGTGGTGGAAACAGGAATACCCAGCCCGGTCGCCAGGAAGAGCGTCAGCGCCCCGCCTGTCTCGGCGCAGAAGYCGCCCACGGGCTTTAGCTTGGTGATCTTCTGGCCCATGGTTTTCACGATGCGCCAGCCGCCGAACATGGTGCCAAAGCCGATGGCGATGTAGCAGACGATGACCACCCAGATCGGCAGGTGTTCCGTGGTCGCCATCATCCACACGGGCAAGCCCTGCACATTGCTGGTGGTCGCGGCGATCAACAGCAGCCAGATGATGCCGGCCGTCTTTTGCGCGTCGTTGCCGCCGTGCCCCAGGCTGTAGGCGCCGGCGGACACCAGCTGAAGCCGGCGAAACCACCGGTCGGCCTTCGACGGGGTCGTCCTGCGACACACCCAGGCCACCGCCACCATCATCAGCGAGCCCAGCAAGAATCCGAGCAGCGGCGACACGAAAATGAAGGCCACCACCTTGAAAACGCCCGACGCGATCAAGGCACTCGCGCCGGCCTTGGCAATCACAGCCCCTACGATGCCGCCGATCAGCGCATGCGAAGAGCTGCTGGGAATGCCGTAAAACCAGGTCACGATGTTCCAGGTGATGGCGCCCATCAGCGCGCCAAACACCACATGCGTGTCCACCACGCCCGGCATCACGATGCCCTTGCCGATGGTCGCCGCCACGCTCAGGTGAAAGATGAAATACGCCAGGAAGTTGAAGAAGGCGGCGAACAGCACCGCCTGCCCCGGCTTGAGCACACCCGTCGACACCACGGTGGCGATCGAGTTGGCCGCGTCATGAAAGCCGTTCATGAAGTCGAACGCAATGGCCAGGAAGACCAGCAGGAACACCACCCACAGGGCAGCCTGTACGGTTTGCATGGTTCAGGCGCCCGTGATCAGGAGTTCTCGAGGACGATGCCCTCGATCAGGTTGGCCACGTCCTCGCACTTGTCGGTGATGGTCTCTAACAGTTCGTACACCGCCTTGAGCTTGATCACTTCCCGTACATCGGGCTCTTCGCGGAACAGCCGGCTCATGGCAGAGCGCATGACGCGGTCGGCGTCGGACTCGAGCTTGTCGATTTCCTCGCAGGTCTTGAGCGCCGCTTCAGCCGTCGCGGCATCGCTGACTTTTTCGATCAGCGCCACGGCATCCTGCAGGCGTTCGCAGCATTTGACGCTCAGGTCGGTCAACCGCACGATGTCTTCGGTCATGTGGCGCACGTCGTACAGCGCCATGGTTTCCGCCGAATCCTGGATCAGGTCGGCCACGTCGTCCATGGTGTTGATCAGCTTGTGGATCTGCTCGCGGTCGATGGGTGTGATGAAAGTCTTGTGCAGCGCCCGGTTGACTTCATGCGTGATGCGGTCGGCGGCGCGCTCGGCGTGGTCGACTTCGCGGTTGAAAGCTTCGCGCTTTTGCACGTCAGCGTAGTTCGCGACCAGGTTCGAGAACGCGTGGGCGGCCTCGACGATGCGTTCGGCATGCTGGTTGAACATCTCGAAAAAATTGCCTTCGCGCGGCAGCAATTTGCCAAACAGCATGTCAGTTCCTCAGGGAGTAAGTCAAAAATATGACGTTTTTGTAACAGCTAGAAGTTTAACCGCCCGGGATTTTAGGTAGCTTGGGTGTCTGACGGTGGGTTTACTGCTTAGGCTGCTGGCCGGGGGTTGCCCGGCATGCAACTCACTTTCTTTTGCTTCGCCAAAAGAAAGTCACCAAAGAAAAGGCGACCCTGGTTCCTGCGTCCCTTCGCTTCGCTACGGGCAACCTGCGGTGCTCGGTCCAGCCGGGGTCAAAAACAACTCGCCTGCGGCTCAAACAAGTTTTTGCCCTGATCCGTTTGGCCCTGCGCTCCTCGGCGCATACACAAGGGCCAATCAGGGGCGGGGACAGATACCGGGTACTCAGGCGGAACGGAAGATGAAATACACCGCGCCCACCATGCACAGCGCGGCCCACAGGTAATCGAGTTTCAACGGCTCATTCAGGTAAAACACCGCAAAAGGCACGAACACGCTGAGCGTGATCACCTCCTGCATGATCTTGAGTTGCCCGACGCTGAACTGGGTAAAGCCGATGCGGTTGCCGGGCACCTGCAGCAGGTATTCAAACAGTGCGATGCCCCAGCTGATCAGCGCTGCGATATACCAGGGCGAGGTGGCCAGGTTCTTCAGGTGTCCGTACCAGGCAAAGGTCATGAACACGTTGGACAGCAGGAGCAGGCCGATGGTTTGCGCCGATACCGGCAGGGACTGGAGGAACTGCATCAATGGCTCCGTGAATGAAATTTAGACAAACCGCCCGACCAGCAGCAGCACAATGGTCAGCGTCACCAGGGCCAGTGCGGTGGACACCACGACACTGGCAGTAATCAGGTCTTCCGCGACCTTGTAGCGCTGGGAAAACAAAAACACATTGGCACCGATCGGAAGGGCCGATGCCACCACCATCACCGCCATCGGCACGCCACCCACACCCAGCAGGCGGCACAAGCCGAACACCAGCAAGGGATGCAGCAGGTTTTTCACGCCAGCCAAAGYCAGCGCCTGGCGCCAGTGCTCCCCCACACGCGTGTTGGCCAGCGTCACGCCCACCAGCACCAACGCCAGCGGACCGAAGGCATTGGCCAGCAATTCCAGTGGCTTGTCGACCACCGCGGGAATCGTGAGGCCGGTCTGCGCAAACAGCAGGCCCGCCATGATGGGCAGCGGCACCGGGTGCAGCAGCGCGTTTTTCACGGCCATCAACACCGTGGCCACCGGGTGGCGTGGTGCGGTGGTGACTTCATCGGCCGTGCCCAGCTTCTGTTCGTGCGCCACCGCCAGTTCCAGCACCACCGTGGCGCTGGTCAGCAACACCAGCGAATGCACCGAGACCAGCGTAAACAGCGTCACCAACCCTTCGGGGCCATACATCAACCCGACCAGCGCGATGCCGATCATGACGGTGTTGGAGAAGGTGTTGGCCAGTGCCAGTACGGCGGCGCGGCGGTTAAAGCCCTGAAGCAGCAGGGTGCCACCAAACAACACGACCACGGCCAGAAAGTAAGCCAGCACGGGCTTGAAGTCCAGCTGCTCAATACGCACCTTGCTCATGGTGCGAAACAGCAGCGCTGGCGTGAGCAGCAGAAAGACCAGGTTTGAAAGGTCTTTTATCGCTCCGGGCCTTACCCACTGTGCGCGACCAGCTATGAAACCTGTAGCAATCAACAACACGACGGGAAGCAGGGACACGAAGACAAGCTGGTTCATTGCGCAATCTTAGCGTGCGGGTTGCCAGGCCGTCGCGGTGCCGTCTCCGTATTTTTCGGGACGGCTCCGCTTAAAAAGCGTCAGCCACGGCAGTTTTGTGCGCGGCTCTTACCTGACGCTGGTGGCATCCGTAATGCGGTAGTAAAGGCCGTAAGAGTCGTCGTTCAGGACCAGGAAGCGCCCCTCCACCACCACCGGCTCCATGCTGTATTTCACCGGCGTTTTGGTTTTGACTTCGACCATGCTCTCGGGCCCGCCGGGCAGGCAGAAGGCGCAGGTCAGCGGCACTGACGACAGCAAAAAATGCTTTTGCTTTTCGCCCGGATCCAGCGGCATCATGAAGCCCTGGATGCGCTGGGTTTTCTGGTTCAGCGCCATCTGGTCGAGGGTGAAGACCGGCAGGATCCGGTTTTTCTCGTTTTTGGTTTTCACCGCCGTCAGCACCGACCAGGGCACAACGTCCGTGCGGGCCGCCAGCGGTGGGAACGGGCTGTTGGCGCCATGCACGCCCGCACCCTGCCCGACCGGTATGTCAAACGCCGGCCCTGCCGCGGCAGGCTTGCCGCCATTCGCCAGCGGTGAAGACAGCGTTTGCGCCGAAAGGCCTGCAGCGGCCAGCAGCGTGCTGCAGGCCAATGCCCACTTCAATCCGTGAAGGCTTGGAGTGCGAGGGCGAAAAGAGGCAGTCATGCAGTACTCCAGAAAATCCAGAAAAAAGGTGAGGCCACTTCAGGGGCGTCCCGGTGACGTCAGTGGACGTCAATGAACGTGTTTCATCCCGCAGTATTTGCCGACGGCCAGGCCTTTGCAAGCGGCCTGCAGCTCTTTTTCACAAACTTCGTCTTTCTTGCCCGATTCCAGGCATTTGGCGGCGTTTTCATGGGCGGCGGCCATGGCGCGGTGGCGCTGGATGTCTTCCTTGGTTTCCTTGTCGTTGTGCTGCGCATGGGCCAGCGAGAACGTGGCGCTCAGGGCCACCGCCGCAAACGCGGCCGCAACAGGAGACAGGGTGAGGAATTTTTTGATGGAAGAGAGGTTTGTCATAAGAAGTTACCTTGATTGGAGAAGTTCAAACACACTGACCCGGTAGGCTTCCCAGGCAGGCAGCAACGCAGACGCCAGCGCCACACCCAAAGCCAGCACCGGCACACTGACCAGCTCGACCGGCCATGACAGCGCACCGATCAGGACAGATTTTTCAAGTTGCAGCCCCCAGGCCAGCAGCGCCGTCAGCCCCTGCCCCGCCAGCACCCCCAGCACGGTGGCCAGCAGCGCCAGCCATAGCGCTTCGCACAGCAGCAGGCCGGCCACGCGGGCCGGTGGCGCACCCAGCATGCGCAGCAGCGCCAGGTCGGCCCGGCGCTCACGCACGGCGCCCCACAGCGCGATGAAGACACTCAGGCCCGCCGTCAGCAGCAGCACGCCGGCCAGCGCACGCAGCACGTCGGTGCCCACACCCACCATGCTCAAGAGGCGCGTGATCTCCAGCGCCGGCGCCGCAGCCTGCATCTCGGTGCTGCTGTTGATGTAGCGCGGAAAGGTCACGGCCGCCAGCGGCGTCTTGTACTGGATCAGCGCCAGCGTGATTTCGCGTTCCTCTTCCAGCACCTTGCGGTCGTCGTCGTCCAGCGCGGTGTCGGTTTCATGCACCTGCCAGACGGACTCGGTGGCCGTCAGCACCAGGCGGTCCAGCACGGTGTGGCTGCCGGCCAGGATGCCCGACACCACATAGGGGCTCAGCTTGTGCTCTTCACCGCCGCCGCCCAGGCCGTGCGTGCCGGTAAAGCTGTCGCCCACTTTCAGGCCGGTCTGCTGCGCCACCTGCGCGCCAATGACGGCCTGCATGGGCCTGGACCACAGCGCGCCCTGTGCCAGCTGCGCGTCGTAATGGTGGATGTAGTCGGGCGTGGTGCCCACGATGCGAAAGCCACGAAAACTGTCGCCCAGGCTGATCGGAATGATCCTGGCGACCTGCGGATGTCTTTCCAGTTCCTTCACCGCCGCCAGCGGCACGTTGCCCGTCGGTACGTCAAGGTGAAACACACCTGACAGGATCAGCTGCATCGGGCTGCCCTTGGCGCCCACCACCACATCGATGCCGGCCACGTCACGGTCAAACGCCTGGCTGATCTGGTGGCTGACGAGCAGCAGAAAGGTAATGGAGGCCAGCCCCAGGGTGAGCAGCAGCAAATTCAGCGCCGCCGCCAGCGGCCGCGACCACAGGTAGCGCCATGAAAACACAACGGTCTTGAATGCTATCGTTTTCATAGCTGCTTGCGCTCGACCAATAAGGACTGCAGGCCCTTTTTTTCCTTAAAAAAAGCCCAGACACGTGCATCGTGCGTGGCAATCACCAGCGTGGCGCCCTGCTGCTGTGCCGCGCTTTGCAGCAAGGCCAGCGACGCCGCAGCCGCGTCGTCGTCCAGGCTGGCCGTGGGTTCGTCGGCCAGGATCACGCGCGGCTTGAGCAACACCGCACGCGCCAGCGCCACACGTTGCGCCTGCCCGCCTGATAGTTGAGACGGCTTGCGCTGCGCGAGTGCCTGCACATCCAGCGCGACCAGCGCTTCGGCGATGCGGGCCTCGTCGTCCGGCTGGCCGGCGGCCCACTGCGCCATGGCCAGGTTGCCGTGCACTGTGAGCGCCGTGCTCAGGTGAAGCTTCTGCGGCAAAAAACCAATGGTTTTTGCCCGCCACGCGTCACCTGCACGTCCACCCAGCGCCTTGATGGACTGGCCGGCCACCGTGATGTCGCCCTCACTGGGCGCCAGCAAACCCGCCGCCAGCGCCAGCCAGGTGGATTTGCCCGAGCCCGACGCACCGCGCAGCAGCAAGGTGCCACCCTGCGCGACGTCCACGTCCGCGAAGCGCAGCTCGGGGCCGTTGGCATAACGGTAAGCCAGTTGCCGTGTACTGATCATGAAGAAGTCGCGCCGGTGGCGCAGTCGGCGCACACGCCCCGCACGGCAAAGTCCATGCTCATGCCCTGGTAGCCCAGCGCCTTCAGTGCCTCCAGCGCGGTCTGCGCGGCGCGCTCCAGGTCTTTGGTGCTGGCCTTGAGGGCGCCCGAACGCTTTCCCGACAGCGCGCCCGACAAGGGGCTGTCGCGGTGGCAGCTCTGGCATTCAAAGTGGGGAATGGCATGCACGCTGCTCGGCATGGCCTGGTAACGGCGCACGCGATTGGCGTCCACTCGGCACAGCAGCAAGCCCACCTGCGTGAGCCGGTCGATCAGCCGGTACAGCGTGACGCGGTCCAGTGTCACGCCTTCGCCGGCATCATCGTCGCCGCCCAGCGCGGCCTGCAGCTGCGCGTGCGTGTAGCTGGTGTCCGGGTGGGCCAGCAGCCAGCCCARCACCAGGCGCGCAGCGCTGGTGCGGCGCAGGCCGTGGGCTGACAACAGCACATCAATCGGGTCTGCGTCGGCGGTGATACCGGGCTCGGTTTTGGAACGCCTGACAGGTTGGACGGATGCCATGGGATGAAGCCGTTCGGAAAGAGTTTGGCAAAAGAGCGCGCAGTGTATTTTCGCAATGCGCGCACATAACGCAACAATGTTGCATTAGACTATACAGCAATTCAGTTGCATTATTACCGCAACCGAGTGGCTTTTGATAACTTCCCGGCCCGCCTGTTTGTAAAGACGACTCCCTTGCCAGCTTCACCTCCTCCCTTCCCCCCACAGCCTCCGCGCCGCCGCAGCATCCTCGCCTGGCCGGCCTGGCGCCGGGTGCTCGCGGTGTTGCCGGCCGTGGCGCTGCTGTGGCTGGCGGTCGCCTGGGCTTCGGCGGAAATCGCACCATGGTGAACACCGTGAACAACGCCATGGTCACGCTGGACAACCTCACCGTCAGCTACCGGCAGCATCCGGCGCTGCACCACGTCAGCGGTCACTTCGCGGCGGGTTCGCTGACTGCGGTTGTTGGCCCCAACGGCGCCGGCAAAAGCACGCTGTGCAAAAGCATCATGGGTTTGCTGCCCCGTTCGGGCGGACAGGTCACCACGGCAACGCCGCGCGCGCGCATTGCCTACCTGCCGCAACAGGCTGAGCTTGACCGGAGCTTTCCGATGGACGTGTGCGACGCCGTGCTGCTCGGCTGCTGGCCTTCGCAGGGCGCGTGGGGCGGCGTCAGTGAGGCGCAGTGGGCCGCCGTCGGCGCGGCCTTGCGCGCCGTCGGCCTGGAGGGTTTTGAAGCGCGGCCCATCGGCACGCTTTCCAGCGGGCAGTTCCAGCGCGTGCTGTTTGCCCGCCTGCTGGTGCAAGACGCCCGCCTGATCCTGCTGGACGAGCCCTTTAACGCGATAGACAGCAAGACCACCGCCGCGCTGCTGGCGTTGATTCACCAGTGGCATGGCCAGGGGCGCACCGTGATTGCCGTGCTGCATGACGACGCCCAGGTGCGCGAACATTTTCCGCAAACACTCCTGCTGGCGCGCGAAGCCGTCGCCTGGGGCCCCACCGCACAGGTCATGACCGAAAGCAACCTGGCGCAAGCCCGTGCGATGGCCGAGGCATGGGACGAAAGCGCCGAAGCCTGCCGCATCGACGACAAGGCACTGGCCACCCCAACGGCATTGCACGCGCCCGCGCTGCACAAGGCCGCTGCGTGATGGAAGCCGCGCAGCATTCCATCCTTCACGGCGCCTGGGCCGTTCTGTTTGCGCCGTTCGCCGAATACGCCTTCATGCGCCGCGCGCTGGTGGCCACGATGGCACTATCGCTCAGCGCCGCGCCGCTGGGCGTTTTCCTGACCTTGCGGCGCATGAGCCTGCTGGGCGACGCGCTCAGCCACGCCATATTGCCGGGTGTCGCCATCGGTTTCATGCTGTGCGGCCTGTCGCACACGGCCATGGCCGCGGGCGGCGTACTCGCCGGCATGCTGGTGGCCGCGCTGGCCGGCTTCATCAGCCGCGCCACCACGCTGAAAGAGGACGCCAGCCTGGCTGCCGTTTACCTGGTGGCGCTGGCGCTGGGCGTGACGCTCATTTCCGGCCACGGCACGCAGCTTGACCTGCTGCACATCCTGTTCGGCAGCGCGCTGGGCGTCGACACGCCGGGCCTGCTGCTGGTGGCCGGCGTGGCCAGCATCAGCCTGGTCGCGCTGGCGGCTGCCTACCGCGGCCTGGTGCTCGAAAGTTTTGACCCGGTGTTCCTGGCTGCAACGGGCCGCAGCGCCTCTTTCAAATGGTCCTGGCAGCAAGGCTTTTTGATGCTGGTCGTCATCAACCTCGTGGCCGGCTTCCAGACGCTGGGCACGCTGATGGCCGTCGGCCTGATGATGCTGCCCGCGGTGTCGGCGCGCTTGTGGCACGACACCCTGCCCGCGCAGCTCGCCAACGCCGGCGCGCAGGCCATGGCGGCAGGCTACGCCGGGCTGCTGCTGTCTTACCACTTCGATACACCCTCGGGCCCGACCATCATCGGCTGCGCCGGCGCGCTGTACTTTGCCTCGCTGCTGCTGGCACCCGGCGGCTGGCTGCCGCGCACGTTCGCGCGCACGCACCGCACCGCCTGAAGCTGCGCATCTTTCCTTTCTTTACCAACCCGGAGCCCTTCCATGACTTTCATGAAACACCTGGCGCGCAAACTGCTGACACCCCTGGTCGGAGCCGCACTGCTGGCCACCGCCACCGCCGGCATGGCCGCCGACAAAATCCCTGTGGTCGCCAGCTTCAGCATCCTCGGCGACCTCGTCCGTGTGGTCGGCGGTGACCGCGTCGCCGTCACCACGCTGGTCGGCTCCGACGAAGACGCGCACGTATTCGAACCCAAACCCGTGGATGCCAAAAACCTGTTGCAAAGCAAGCTGCTGGTCAGCAACGGCCTGGGCTTTGAACCGTGGGCGCAAAAACTCGTCAAGTCCGCCGGCTACAAGGGCCAGGCGGTGGTGGCTTCACAAGGCGTGAAGGCACGCACCATGCCCGGTGAAAAAGGCGGGAAAGAAACCGACCCGCACGCCTGGCAGGATCCAACCAACGTCGTGATCTACGTGCGCAACATCGCGGCGGCGCTATCACGGCTCGACCCCACCGGCGCTGCCACCTACAAAGACA
>NZ_JBFUAZ010000106.1:0-9357 GCF_056406035.1 Polaromonas sp. P1_E1_2
ACCACCGCCTCCACCCGCGCCCCCAACACCGGAAGTGAAGACACCGCCGCCAGCGCCCAATGTCGACATCGCGCTGGAGCAGGAGAAAAAGCGCAAGCTRCTGCAGCAGCAAAAAGAAGCCGAGAACCAGCAGAAACTGAAACAGGAAAAGCTCAAGGCTGAGCAGTTGGCAAAGAAAGAAAAAGAACTGAAGGCCAAAGAAGAGCAGGCCAAGCGCAAAGCCGCCGAAGACGCCAAAAAGGCCGAAGCGAAGAAGCAGGACGCGAAAGACGACGAGAAGCAAAAGCTGGCTGACGCTGCGGCGAAAAAGCTGCGTGACGAAAACCTCAAACGGATGATGGGCCAGGCCGGCGCCACCGGCGGCGCCGAGGCCACTGGTACGGCTCAAAAGGCCAGCGGTCCATCGGCAAATTACAAAGGACGATTGGCCGCTTTGTTCAAGCGCAACATCACCTTTGCAAATCCTGAAAGTATTCAGGGAAACCCGAAAGCTATCGTCCAGGTGAAAGTCTCTTCCACAGGACTTATCATGAGTTCAAAGCTGAGCAAATCCAGTGGAGTGCAAGCTTGGGACGAGGCCGTTCTCCGGGCTGTAGAGAAGGCAGAACGCATTCCTCCAGACGAAAACGGCAAGGTGATTACAGACTTTCCCGTTGAATTCGGACCCAAGGACTAAGCCAAGCGCTACCTTTTTTATAGCTGCTTGCGCTCGTCTCTATTGGCCTAGAGGCCTGTTTCACTCATAAACAATCTGCACCAGCCCCTTGTCGGCCTGCGCCATCCAGCTGGCCAGTGCGGCATCGGTCGGGAAGAATTTGGCTGCCTCCCCCAGATGAAGCTCCGCTGCCACGCCGCCCGCCTCGCCTTGGCGCCTGAGGCTCAAGCGCACCGGCAAGCCGCGGCTTAGCTCTCCCTGGTCTGACATCTCGCGGCGCGGCGGGAAGTCCCTGACCAGCCGTGAAATATCCGGCGTGGTGCCATTGACCGCCACTCGCAGGTACTTGCCAAATTTGCAGCGGGCAGTTTCCAGGTCCCAGACCTGCGTGACCTTGAAGCGGCGGCCGAAGCGCTCCGACGCGCCCTGCAGCGTGCCCTGCACGATCACCAGTTCGTCGTCCTTGAGCAGGTTGCGGTTGGCGTTGAAGGTCGTTTCGTCCACCGAGGCTTCAAGCACGTCGGTCTTGTCGTCGAGCTTGAAAATGATCAGCTTGCCGCGGTTGCCGTTGATAACGCGCAGGTCGCTCAGAATGGCAGCCAGAAGCTGAGGTTCGCGCGAATCGATCAGGTCCTCGATCTTGCGTTTGGCGAACTGGCGCACTTCGGTTTCGACCTCGTCAAACAGGTGCCCTGAGAGGTAAAACCCGATCGCCGTTTTTTCCAGTACCAGCCGCGCCTTCACACCGAAAGGCATGGCCTCGACCAGCGCCGGCTCCTGGGTGCTGGCCGCGTGCGAGTCGGACATGTCGAACAGCCCGCCCTGGTTGGCGTTGGCTTCGGTCGCGGCGGCGAATTCAAAGGCGCGGTCCACCGACGCCAGCAGCGACGCACGGTTGAGTTGCAGGTTGTCAAAAGCTCCGCCCTTGATGAGGGCTTCCACCGTTCGCTTGTTGAGCCGGCTGCGGTCCACGCGCACGCAAAAGTCGTAGAGCGAGGTAAAGGGGCCGCCTTCCTTGCGCGCCGCCACGATGGCGGCAATCGCCTGCTGGCCCGTGCCCTTGACGGCGCCCAGGCCGTAACGCACCGATGTGGCACTGATCGGCTCGAAGCGGTAGTCGCCGCGGTTGATGTCGGGCGACTCGAACTGGATGCCCATCTTCTGCGCGTCACCGAACAGGATCTTGAGCTTGTCGGTGTCGTCCATTTCCACCGTCATGTTGGCGGCGAAGAATTCGGCGGTGTAGTGCACCTTCAGCCAGGCTGTGTGGTACGCCAGCAGCGCGTAGGCGGCGGAGTGCGACTTGTTGAAGCCGTAGCCCGCGAATTTTTCCATCAGGTCGAAAACCTCGTCGGCTTTCTCTTCGCTGAGACCGCCCTCGCCCGCGCCCTTGCGGAAGATCTCGCGCTGGGCGTCCATTTCCTCTTTTTTCTTCTTGCCCATGGCGCGGCGCAGCAAGTCGGCGCCGCCCAGCGAGTAGCCGCCCAGGATCTGCGCGGTCTGCATCACCTGCTCCTGGTAGACCATGATGCCGTAGGTCTCTTCGAGAATGGCCTTGACGCGCGGGTCCGGGTATTCGGGCACTTCCTTGCCCTGCTTGCGCGCGATGTAAGTCGGGATCAGCTCCATCGGCCCCGGCCGGTAGAGCGCGTTCATCGCAATCAGGTCTTCGAGGCGGTCCGGCTTCGCGTCTTTCAGCATGCGCTRCATGCCGATACTTTCAAACTGGAACACGGCTTCGGTCTGGCCCCGGCCGAACAACTCGTAAACCTTTCGGTCGTTCAGCGGCAGGTCTTCAAACTTGAAGTCTTTTTGCGCCGGATGGCGCGCGATGATGAACTCCCGGGCGATTTCCAGGATGGTCAGCGTGGCCAGGCCCAAGAAGTCGAACTTGACCAGGCCGATCGCTTCCACGTCGTCCTTGTCGAACTGGCTCACGGCGGAATCGCTGCCAGGCTGGGCATAGAGCGGGCAAAAATCGGTCAGCTTGCTGGGGGCGATCAGCACACCCCCGGCATGCATGCCTACATTGCGGGTCAGGCCTTCGAGCTTTTGCGCGAGCGCCAGCAGGGTTTGTACATCCTCTTCCTTGCGCTCGCGCTCGGCCAGGATGGGCTCCTGCTCCTTTGCCTGTTCAATCGTGATGTGCTGGCCCGGCTTGTTCGGAATCAGCTTGGAAATGCCGTCGCAAAAGCCATACGGGAAGTCGAGCACGCGGCCCACGTCGCGGATGGCGGCGCGCGCGGCCATGGTGCCGAAGGTCACGATCTGGCTCACGGCTTCCTTGCCGTATTTGTCTTTCACATAATCGATCACGCGGTCGCGGTTGCTCTGGCAAAAATCGATGTCGAAGTCGGGCATGGAAACCCGTTCCGGATTCAGGAATCGCTCGAACAGCAGGTTGTACTGCAGCGGGTCCAGGTCGGTGATCTTGAGCGAATACGCCACCAACGAGCCCGCGCCGGAGCCTCGGCCCGGGCCCACCGGGCAGCCGTTGTTCTTGGCCCAGTTGATGAAATCACCCACAATCAGGAAGTAGCCTGGGAAACCCATCTTGAGGATGGTGTTGATCTCGAACTCCAGGCGCTCCACATAGGATGGCCGCTTCTGGTCGCGCACGGCCACGTCGCGGTACAGGTGAGCCAGGCGTTCCTCCAGCCCTTCAAACGACGCGTGGCGGAAGTATTCGTTGATCGGCATGCGCACGCCATTGACTTCCGGCGTGGGATAGTCGGGCAGCATGGGTTTTCCCAGCTCCAGCGTGAGGTTGCAGCGCCGGGCAATTTCCACAGTGTTGGCCAGCGCGGTGGGCACATCGGCAAAAAGCGCCGCCATCTGCGCGGTCGACTTGAAGTACTGCTCCCGCGTGAACTTGCGCACGCGGCGCGTATTGCCCAGGATTTCGCCTTCTGAAATACACACACGGGCCTCATGCGCCTCGTAATCGTCGTAGGTCAGGAACTGCACCGGATGGGTCGCCACCACCGGCAGCTTGAGCCGTGCCGCCAGCTGGACGGCGGCCGCCACATGACGTTCGTCATCGGGRCGCTGGGCGCGTTGCAGTTCGAGGTAAAAACGGTGCGGGAAGAGGCCCGCRAAGTACAGCGCACATTCCACGGCGCGCGCGCTGTCGCCCTGCAGCAGCGCCTGGCCCACAGCGCCGCCCTGCGCGCCCGACAGCGCAATCAGGCCTTCATTGAGTTCCTGCAGCCACTCAAGCTTCACCACCGCCTGGTCGCGCACCACGTTTTTGGTCCAGGCCCGCGTCAGGATCTCGGACAGGTTCAGGTAGCCCTGGCGGTTTTGCACCAGCAGCAGGAGGCGCGCGGCCGGCGCCCCGGCGTCCTTGCCCGGCACCTGCACCCATACATCGGCACCAATCAGGGGTTTGACACCAGCACCCCGGGTTTCCTTGTAAAACTTGACGGTTCCGAACAGATTGCTGAGGTCCGTGATGGCCAGGGCCGGCTGGTGGTCAGCAGCCGCAGCGGCCACGACTTCATCGATGCGGTTGGTGCCGTCGACGACTGAAAATTCGGTGTGAAGGCGCAAATGAACAAACATAAAGGTCATTTTAGGGCCGAGGCTGTCCGCTGAGGCGCCGTGACGCAGTGCAAGGCCCTGCATGCCTGCCTACAATCAACCGGATCATGCAAATCCTGAACATTGCGGCCTATAAATTCGTCACGCTGGCGCACCCTGCGATGCTGCAGGGCAGCATCGAACAGGCGCTCCAACAACGCGCGATCAAAGGCACGGTACTGCTGGCAGAAGAAGGAATCAACCTCTTCCTGGCGGGCACGGCGGCAGATATTCATGATTTTTTGGCATGGCTGAAACAGGATGCCCGCTTCAGCGACCTGCAAGCCAAGGAAAGCTGGTCAAGTGCCCAGCCGTTTCGCAAGCTGCTGGTCAAGGTCAAGCCGGAAATCATCCGCATGAACCACCCCGCCATCCAGCCAGCCGCCGGGCGCGCGCCGGCCGTGGATGCCGCCACGCTCAAACGCTGGCTTGACACAGGCTGCGACGACACGGGCCGACCGGTGGTGACGCTGGACACCCGCAATGACTTTGAGGCCGATGTCGGCACCTTCAAAAACGCCATTGACTGGCGCATCAGCAAGTTCACGGAATTTCCCCAGGCCCTGGTGGCAAACCGGCAGGAGCTTGCGGGCAAGACCGTCGTGAGCTTCTGCACCGGCGGCATTCGCTGCGAAAAGGCAGCCATCTTCATGCGCGAAGCCGGGGTGGAAAACGTCTGGCAGCTCGAGGGTGGCATCCTCAAGTATTTTGAGGAAAGCGGACGCGCGCATTTTGACGGTGAATGTTTTGTGTTTGACGAGCGGCGCGCCCTGGACCCTGAACTGAAACCTCAGGTCAATCCCGTGGCCAAGCCGCTTTCAAGGCCCGTTCCCACGGCCATCCCCACTGCATTCGAGGCCTTGTCTGACAGCTGAAGGCCGGGTGCCGTGCAAAGCTTTTAAGCCGCTCATTGCTATCACACCGAACTTCACCGTTTCCCTTTTGTGCATGTCATGGGTCAGCCTTCTGTCGCGCCCATCCACACGGTAGCCATCATGCCTACAGAACCATCACTCTCCCGCTCCCACACGCTTCAGGCGCGGCAGTCTCCGCTGGCCATGCGCTTTATGGCCATCAGGGCGCAGACCGAAGCCCTGATCGAGCCCCTGAGCCCCGAGGACTGCCAGCTCCAGTCCATGCCGGACGCCAGCCCTGCCAAATGGCACCTGGCTCACCTGACCTGGTTCTTCGAGACTTTTATCCTCGAGCGTTTTGAATCCGGTTTCAAGCCGTTTGATTCAGGCTTCAGGGTGCTGTTCAACAGCTACTACAACGGTGTGGGCGACAAATACCCACGGCCCAAACGCGGGCTGATCAGCCGGCCCTCCCTCGACGAAGTGCTGGCCTACCGTGCCCAGGTCGACCAGCGCATACTGGAAGTGATTGCGCAGGTAGAGGCCGGTAATGACACCGCGCAGCACAAAGAGTTGGCCGAACTGGTCACCTTGGGCCTGCACCACGAGCAACAGCACCAGGAACTGCTGCTGACGGACATCAAGCATGCACTGTCTTTCAACCCCGCGCGCCCGGCCTATGCCAGCCGCTGGCCGCTGGCGGGCATACACCCACAGCCGGTGAACTGGATGCGCCACGACGCGGGTCTGGTGGAACACGGCTTTGACGCGGGACGCGACGGTGGGTTTGCCTTCGACAACGAAACGCCCCGCCACAAAGTTTATGTGGCGGCCTTCGAGCTGGCCAGCCGGCCCGCCACCAACGGCGAGTTCATGGCCTTCATCGCCGACAGGGGCTATCAGCGCCCGGAGTTGTGGCTTTCCATGGGCTGGGATTGGGTGACTGAGAACGGCGTTAGCCTGCCCTTTTACTGGCAGGGCAGCGAAGGGAGTTACCAGCACTTCACGCTGCAAGGGCTGATTGATGTAGACCCGAACACGCCGGCCTGCCACCTCAGCTACTTCGAAGCCGATGCCTTTGCGCGCTGGGCCGGTGCACGCCTGCCGACAGAATTTGAATGGGAGCTGGCAGCGCGCA
This sequence comes from Polaromonas sp. P1_E1_2, assembly GCF_056406035.1. Classification (NCBI taxonomy): domain Bacteria; kingdom Pseudomonadati; phylum Pseudomonadota; class Betaproteobacteria; order Burkholderiales; family Comamonadaceae; genus Polaromonas; species Polaromonas sp. P1_E1_2. The sequence goes on from NZ_JBFUAZ010000106.1 coordinate 6,230, forward strand.
GCGTGGTGGCCAGCCCCGTGCCGCAGGGAAACTTTGTGGAAAAGGCGGCATACCACCCCCTGCCGCAGCAGGAGGAAAGCCACGGCCTGCCGGCCCAGATGTATGGCGACGTCTGGGAATGGACGCAGTCCAACYACAACCCCTACCCCGGCTACAAGCCTTGGGAAGGGCTGGTGGGTGAGTACAACGGAAAGTTCATGTGCAACCAGTTTGTGCTGCGCGGCGGCTCGTGCGCCACACCACAAAGCCACATACGCGCCAGCTACCGCAACTTTTTCCCGCCCGATGCCCGCTGGCAGTTCAGCGGCCTGCGCCTGGCGCGTGACCTGCCCGACGGCCGGCTCTGAACTATTCGCGCAACACGTCCAGCACGTCCGAGTTGAACTCGCGGTTGTACAAAATCAGCACCACCACGGCGGTGGCCAGCGCAAACGCAAAGGTGGAAAAAAACCAGGCCATGATGCCGAAGCTGAAGTAGTAGGCCCGGAGCCCGTCGTTAAAAGTTTCCGCCGCCAGGCTCACCATGCGGCTGGCGCGTGTGGCAAACGCTTCACGGTCGAACTTCCCCACCTCAAACTCCTGCGGTGACGGCATGGAGCCAATCAGCAGGGCGACAAAGGTGTACTGGCGCATGGACCAGCTGAAGCGGAAAAACGCGTAGACAAACACCGCCACCATCAGCAGCACCTTGAGGTCAAAAATCAGCACCGAGGTGCGCACGGCAAACGGGATTTCGCGCACCAGCTCGGCCGCTTTGTCGGTGGTGCCCAGCAGCGCGAACAACCCGCCGATGATGATGATCGTGGTGGACGAGAAAAAAGCCGGCGTGCTGGAGAGGTTCTGCGTGATGATGCCGTCGATCACGCGCGGGTCGCGCGAGGTGGCCTGTATCAGCCAATGGTGCCGGTAACGGTTGGTGGTGCGCAGCAGCGAAGGCCGCTTGACCCCATAGTGCCGGGCAAACCAGGCATAGCCCATCCAGCCRCCAAAGAACCAGGCGATGGCCATCCAGTCGGACCAGGGAAGCAGGCTGAAAATTTGCATCGCGTGATCTTAAACGCTGGGCTTTCCCTCAAAAAGCTTTTGCCTGACTTGCCGGGCCTCAGCCCGCGGTGAACTTCCGCTCGGGCAACGGGATGAATTCGGTCTCCCCGGGCACCTGCCCCATGGCCTGGGCGGCCCAGTCCTCACCGGCCTGCACGATGCGTTCCTTGCGGCTGGAAACAAAGTTCCACCACATGAAGCGGTGCGCATCCAGTGCGTCGCCACCGATCACCACCAGGCGCGCCGGGGTGTTTGCGCTGAGCTGTACTGCTGTGCCGGGTAAGAGGGTCGCCAGCGTGTGCATCGCCAGCGGCTCGCCGTCCAGCAGCAGGTCGGCGTCCACCGCATACAGCGCCATCTGCGCTGCCAGTGGCGGCAACGTGAAAGGCGTGCCCGCCGCGAGCGCCACATCCAGGTAGAGTGTTTTTGAGAAAGTCTTGACGGGTGAGGCTTTTCCGAATGCCTCACCGACCAGGACACGCACCACCGCGCCGTCCACGGACACCTCTGGGATGCTGTCCGCAGGCGTGTGTGAAAAACCGGGTGCTGTTTCTTCAAACTCTGCGGGCAAGGCAGCCCACAGCTGCAAGCCGTGGTTTACATATGCAGTACCACGCAGGTCGTCGGGCGCGCGCTCCGAATGCACAATGCCCCGCCCTGCCGTCATCCAGTTGATGGCACCGGGTTCTATGCGCTGGGCAGAGCCGATGCTGTCGCGGTGCATCATGGCGCCTTCGAACAGATAGGTCACGGTGGCCAGGCCGATATGCGGATGCGGCCGCACGTCATGGTTGGTACCGGGGTGTTCAGTCACCGGGCCGAAGTGGTCAAAGAAAATGAAAGGGCCAACCGATTGCTGCTGCGCAGAAGGTAGCAGGCGGCGCACCATGAATCCGCCACCCAGGTCCTTGTGATGCCCGGTCAGTTTCAGTGCAGCGCTCATGTCAGCCGTTCCACGTCCGTCGTGATTTCCGTCGTGACGGTGCTCATGAGCTTGTGCACCGGGCATTTCTGGGCAACGGTGTGCAATTCCTGCAATTGGGCGTCCGTCAATGCACCCTTGATCTGGAGTTTGGTGGCAAGCCTGTATACACCGGTGCGCTCCTGGGAGTCGTCCCGCTCAACCCGCGTCTTTATCTCGTCGACGGGAATGCCCTTCTTGCGGGCGTACCACATCACGGTAACAGCCTTGCAGGCGCCGAGCGCCGCGTCATAGAGGTCATGGGGCGAGGGGCCGGCATCGTCACCGCCTTCTGCCAGTGACGCATCGGTAATCAGCGCGTGGCTGCGAATTTGCAGATGCTGGGCCAGCTCCGCCGGAGGATTGCGCCTGAGTTCAACGGTCATGACAATTCCTGTAAAAAAGAAAAAGAATCAGGGAGCGAATCTCGCTGCGATACCGGCCACGCGCCGTCCGAAGTTGCGGGCGTTGTCCAGGTCGCCTGCGTTCATTTCGCCGGCACCTGCATCCGATGGCGATTGTGCGACAGCGCCACTGTAAGAGCCGAGGTAGTTGGTGTCGCTGCGCACCGCCGCCTTGCTGTTGCTGGGCAGCACGCCCTGGCTGACCCAGATGCCGCCATGCTGCATGGCCAAAGTAAAGAGGTAATTCAGCGTCGACATCTTGTCACCGCTCATGGCTGCGCTGTTGGTGAAGCCGGCAAACAGCTTGTCCTTCCACGCCTGGGTGTACCAGGGTTTGGAGGAAGCATCGGCAAACTTCTTGAACTGCCAGCTGACGCTGCCCATGTAGGTGGGTGATCCCATGATGATGGCGGTGGCGGCATCGAGGGTTTCCCAGCCGCCTTCGGGCAGGTTGCCTTCGGCATCAATAGCTACCAGTTCAGCGCCCGCGCCCTCGGCGACTGACTGCGCCATTCGCTGGGTATGGCCGTAGCCGGAGTGGTAAATCACGACAACTTTGGGCATTCGGTATCTTTCGCGGCAGAGGGTTGAAATCTAAAGCAGGCAAACAAAAAGGCTGCAGCAGGGCTTCATGCCCAAAGCTGCAGCCCTGTTGATGTGTCAGCCCTTGGTCTTGCCGTCTACGCTCCAGGCGCCGCCACCGAAAGCCGCGACGGTGA
>NZ_JBFUAZ010000107.1:0-9350 GCF_056406035.1 Polaromonas sp. P1_E1_2
ACATTGCACACACTCAACGGATCGACCGGGCATTTCGCCTCGGCATTCAGTTGCGTCAGCGCAGCACCACCCGCGATTGCCGATAGCGCCCTCCTGCGCGATGGGTCAAAGCGCATTAGCTGGCACCGCAGGAATGGCAGAACCTGGCGAACGCGCTCTTGCGCGTGGAGCACTTCGCACAATGGTCAAACAGGCCGATGCCGCAGTGCGGACAAAAATCGATCTCCGGATTTTTCAGGTCCACAGCCCGCTCGCAGCCCGGGCACACGCCTTTGGAAAGCCTTGTCAGTGCCGTGTCGTAGCTCAGTTCCTCGCGGCGTTGCATGTTCGGCAGCTGCTCGATCAGCTTCTGCTTTTCCAGGTATCGGTTCAGCGAAACAATGGCCTGCCGGCCCACCAGCGCCGTGACGACAATGCCCACGATATAACGAACATAACCACCGTAGCTAGGCAGGTAAGGCACCAGCTCGACGAAGAAGGCAAACACAGCAAAGAAGATAAAACCCCACACAAAGGGCCAGTAAGTCGTCTTGCGCTTTTTCGCAAACAGCCAGCCGGCCGCCACCAGCAACGGGAGAGTCAGGGCCAGGCGGTACAGAAAGATGCGCAGTTCCACACGCCGGTATTCGGCGTTGAGTTGCACCTGGGCAGCCTCTTCCATCTCCGCCAGCCTGCGGCGCTCGCGCGTCGCACCCTGCCGGGCATCCAGTGCCGCCTGCTGCTGAGCTTCTACGGCGACGCCCGCCGCGCGTTCACGGTCTTTCAACCCGTCCAGCGCCCGCGTGCGCGACAGCAGTTCGGCATCCTGCTCAGCCAACTGCGTGGCGCGCCGCGTGGACAGCCAGTTGTCGAAGGTTTCGCGCGCTGCGGCCGAATCCGCCTGGGCTGCCCGGCGTTTAAGCTGGGCTTGCTCCAGCGAGATTTGCGCGTCACGCTCGGCCCGCTCTGCCGTTTTGATGGCGCCGCGTAGCGCATTGCTGGCTGTGGCGTCCATGTAGTCGTCGACCGAGAGCTGCTTCTCGACTTTCGGCAAATCGCCGACCACCGTGCCGCCCAAACCGATCAGGAAACCGGCAAACACCAAAGCCACCAGCCAGAGGCCGCGGTGCATCCATTTTTCTGTCAATCGCAAAGTGTTGGCCATGGTTATCTCCGTTTTCTGGAAAACAGGTTTTCACAGTTTGATGACGGTCACGGGCTTGCCGGGCACAGTCATTTGCGCGCGTTGCAGCCAGTCAAACACCGAATCCACCGTGACGGTCTCAATGCGGTCAGAAAACCGCTTGTCGTTGGGATGGTCGTCAAACGCGATATTCGCCGCRGTCACGCGCCCGCCCAGGCGGGTCAAAGGGCCCAGCTTCAGCGTGGTGGGCTCGTAGCCCTTGAATTGCAGCCAGGCCTGAGCCTTCTCACGCGTGGTCACCCCGGGTTCCATCGCGGCGGCCATGGTTTCAATCGCCCATTGGTTGGACTGCTGGTACTTGCGGCCCCACACGTAGCTCACGATGCTGTAAGGCTTGTGGTGCATGGCTGTCAACCGGCCCGGGTCTTGCAGCAGCGCCAGGAGGCGTGCCTGGACTTCCGGCGCAGGCGCCACCCAGGCAGCTTCGTAACGCCACAGGTCGTCCAGGAAAAACTCGCCCAGTCCCTGGCGATAAACCGCTGAGTCGCCGGTGCCGCAGGTGTTGAGCTTGTGCACCACGCGCCAGGTTATGCCGCCCTGACCGTCGGGCAGCTGATAGGCCAGGCCCAGATGCGAATAGCGAATACCGTACTTGCCCAGGTCTTGGCCTGTCCGCGCCAGCACCACCACCTTCTCGCCGCTGGCATTGAGCGATGCCAGCGTCTTCTCGGCCAGTGTCATGCCGCGCTCAACGGTTTGAGGGGTGGTTTTGCGCGCTTCGCAGGAACGCCCGGCATGGACAGTTGGGGCGGCGCCCAGGAAAAAAGCAGCCAGCAACAACGGCAGGACGACTCGAGTGATTTTCATGGGGTACTCCGCCTTATTGGGTCAACCGCTCGTTGTGCAGCAGCGCGCGGCCTAGTGCATTGGGAATAAAGGCAATGGCCTCTCCGGCCGCCGACAGCACCACCCCGGCGCTTACCACACTGACCACCACGGCGGTGCCGACGACCATGGAAACACCGGCAACGCCCCGGCCGACCACCTCGATGCTGGCGCGGGCACCGTCGGAGCCGCGCTCCAGCACGTACACCGTTCCCCTTGCCGTGCTCTCCACCGTTTTGACCACCAGCACCGTACCGGCCGTAGACAAAACCACAGGCACAGCGACGACTGCACCCACCGCGGCGCTGGCCGTGACTACGACGGAGGCTACCGGCAGTGCCGAGACGGCACTGAGAGCGGAAGCCTCGGATTGGGCTTGCGCATTAAAAGATGCCGTAGCGCCCGCCAATATTGCGCAAACAGCTATTAAATATGTAGCAAATGATTTTTTCATGATGCGTTCCAGAAGAAGTGTTGTTACTTATTCGCTGGCCGCGTGACCGCGGGGCCCGCGGCCCATACGGGCTTCGCTCAAGTCGGCTTCGTGCCGGTCGCGCAGGGTTTTGGCCAGGGTAAAGCTGCAGGTGATCAGGTAGAGCCAGCTCACGCCCAGGAAAGCCTTGTAGGTTTCATTGATCTCCATGCGCCACAAACCCCAACCCGTCAGCGACATCGCCAGGAAGAAGCCACCCCACACCACCAGCTTGAACATTGGGGTGTCCGTCAGCCGGCCTTCGGCCCGGCTTTGCTCCTGGTCACGCACATACTTGGCCAGCACGAAAGCGGCCGACAGGCAGAAGAAATACCCCATGATCATGAAAGCGCGGTCCAGGTCCTTGCCGGGCAGCCAAGACAAGCCCACAGCGCAAAGGAAAACTGCAATCACGAACGAGGCCCACACCTGAACCTGCCAGGGTTTGGAGTCACGGTGTATCAGCGTCTGCATAAAAACCTTGCGGTTGTTGAGGTGCCACTACTGTGCGGGCCAACGCTGCAAAATCACGCGAATAACGATACAGATCCTCAACAATGATCGAAGAGTATCGAATTTTGATACTTATTCAAGGAACCGGTTCAAGGATGTCTTAGCGCCTCCGTCATGCGCATATTGAACAAGGCCGGATCCTCAATTTGCGGAATATGACCGACGCCAGGCAATACCAGCAGTCTTGATCCGGCGACCAGGCGCTGCAGGGTTTCGGCCTGGGACAGCGGCGTGATCGTGTCCTCTTGCCCCCAGACCAAGGTCAGCGGCATGGGCAGCTCGCGGAAACCTTCAGGTTTCTCGCTCAGGGACTTGCCGCTCTCGCCGGCAAATTGCGCGGCCCAGTCGCCCAGGCTGGCGGTGAAGCCGTCCAGCACGAAAGGCTGCCGATAAATTGCCGTGCGCGAAGGCGTGACGACCTCCTTGCGAGCCACGAACTGGCGCAACCAGAATTCGCTGAACAAGGGCTGAGTGCCCACCGCGGCAATCAGTGCGGTGCGCAGCGGGCGAATGCCAAAGAGGCTCGCCGCCACGCCGCCGCTTTTCGCTGGTGCGGGATATTCCATCAGGCCGATTGCCGCGTCGACCAGGATGAGATGGCGCACGCGGTCGGGTTGCAGCATGGCGGCTTCGGCCGCGGGCCCGCCGCCATAGGAGTGGCCCAACAGCGTAACGGGCCCGAGCTTCAGCGCATCAATCAAGCCGATGATGCGGCGCGCCTGTGCGTTGCGACTGTAGTCGCGCGCAGCAGGCCGCGTGCTGAAGCCGAAGGGCGGCAGGTCCACCGCAATGACGCGATAGCCGGCGGCCGCCATGGCCTTTACGTTCTGGTCCCAGGTGCCGCTCCATGCGCCGGTGCCGTGGGTCAGTACCAGGGGCGGCGCGGCCGGGTCGCCGAATTCCTGCACATACAGGTCCACGTCATGCGCATGCAGCCAGCGCCCTTCCCTGGGTGCCGCCTCACGCGGGCTGTGGTCCTCAACCCACAGCATGCGGGCCCAGGAAAAAGCCACAACCAGCAACAGGCAGGCCACCAGCGCCATGAGTACGCGCCACGGATAAAAAAGCCAGGTGCGCCCTGGCTTCTGCTCTCGCCGCTTAATAGTCAAAAATGTGCTCCACCTGCAGCTTGCCGGCTTGCCACTGGCGCAACGACTCGGCCAGGTGTTTGACGGGCACCGTCAACACCACCCGCTGGGTGCCGGGCCGGGTGATGATAGGTTGCCTCAGCAGTGGCGTGGCGGGGCTGGTGGGTTCCCAGGTGCCTGGCGCCAGCACGCTGACCAGGATGAATGAGTCATTGCCTGCGATCTCGCTGAAATTGACGCCTTGCACCGCCAGCGCCTGGGCATAGCGCATGAATGCCTCGTAGCGGGGGATGGTGACCAGGGCCGAACCGTCGGATGTCGGCGAAAGCACCTTCAGCTCCGGCAGCGCGGTGTCGGCCCGCGGCACAGGCTTTGCCACCACGGCAGTGACCGGCAAAGGCGCATCGTAGATCGTCTGCGTGCCCAGCTTGATCAGCCGGGCATAACCCGCCTTGACCAGGTATTCGGTCGTGAGGGCAAAGCGGCGTTCCCACTTGCGGACCATGTCAGGCCCAATGAGAGGCACATCGCGCCAAAGACCTGCCAGCGCCTTGTCGAAGTCATACAGGTACCAGGGCTCTACGCGGATAAACCGCACATAGTCCTGTGCAACGCTGGCCGCATGCCTGTCCTCGGGCGTGGTGCGGCCGGCCAGTGATTCGGCGAGCCGCCCGACGAGCGTCTCGTAGGCCGACTTGAGCGCATATTCCACCGTCGTGCTGGTGCCTATCACCATGATCATCAGGTGATAGCCGGGGTTGAGGTCGAGCCCGCGGCGGCGCGTCTCGTCAAAGACGGCTTTGTAGCTTTCCCAGAACTGGCCGATGTGGCCATAAAAAGGAAAGCGGCTGGGCGCACTGGTACCTATGAACTCACCGTACTCATAGGGGCTGAACACCAGAAACCATTCGGGATAAGTCAGCAGCGTCTGCTCGACGCCGCGCACATGCTCGGGCCCCGCCACCGGCGCAGGGCCGGAGGCCGACGCCATACCGACAAGCGCGGCGAAGGCGCCCGCAACTGTGAGATTGCGCAGCCAGCGCATCACGCGGCAGCCTCGCCGGATTTTGTGAACGCCAGCAGCACGTTGTCGGAGGGATCGTGCGCCTGCAGCTCGCGCTTGCCGCTGTCCTTCAGTCCACGTTCGCCAAGGTAAGCCACCCACTCGGCAACGGGACGGAAGTAGCGCAGCTCTCGCTGATTGGTTTCCCATGCGCCGTTCAGACCAGCATTGAAGACGGTGTGCACCAGTGAGACAAACGTGAACATCTCGGGCGTTGTGACGTCATGGTCGCGCAGGATGAACATGCCGCCCGGCTTAAGCACACGCACGATGGATGCCACAAAGGCATCCAGCTTGTCCAGCGGGCAGTGGTGCAGGCCGATGTAGCAGGTCACCAGGTCCACGCTGGCATCGGGCAGGCTCGCTGGCAGCGGGTCATAGTCGTTCATGGGCACAAAGCCGCCGATCTTGAACAGGCCGCCGCGCTCTGCGATGTCCACCGGCGAGTTGGTGGGCGCCACATCATTCACCAGGGTGACGGGGCCGGTCACCTTGATGCGCTTTTTCAGCTCGCTGATGTAGCGGCCGGTGGAGCCGATCTCGACATAACCGTCAATCTGCTTTTTGTCGCCCAGGAGCCGCTGGGTCTGGTCAGCCATCTCCTTCTTCTGCTTGAAGAGCGCCGGCAACGCCAGGGTCAGGTCCGCCATGAAGGGCTTGATCTTCGGCAGCTCACGCTGGAGCCTGCGGTAAATGGCTTCATCGTTGTCAAGCTCGGCAGAGGTGTTCTTGATCAGTGTGTGAAACCGGTCCTCAGGATAAAGGCGGTAAATGTTCTGCAGGAACTTGTAAAAACCGTCGTGCCAGCGGGTGACGCTGAAAACGGCGCGAAATTCCGAAGCGGGTGAGGTTGTGGTCATGGCAAGCCCAGTCGTTCAGGTGTTGGAGGCGTTCAATGTGGGGGCGTAGTATTTGTCCCAGAGCACATTGCGCAAGCGGAACTGCGGATCGAGCTTGCGTTTCAGGGCGAACAGCTCTTTGGCCCGCGGATAGGCGGCGTGGAACTGCTCCGCCGTTGCATGCGGCTGGTAGGGCAGGTAGTAGCTGCCGCCGACACTGATGGCCGCATCAATCAGCTCGCGCGTCCAGACCGACACGCGGTTGATGGCGTTGTCCCGGGTGCGCTGCTTGTAATAGAGGACAAACGCAAAGGTCTCACCCCGGGCCCAGGCCAGCAGGGTGCCGGGGTCGGGCCGCGCATGCCGCACCGACACATTGAGCGCATTGACGCGATAGCGCTGCAGGATTTCCGCCATGATCGGCACGAAGTCGTCAAACCGTTCCACCGGAATGAAGTATTCCTGCAACACATAGGTTGTGTGCTTGCGCGAAGCCGGCTCAAGCTCCGCCACGTCGTAACCCGCCTCGAAGTTGCGCCAGTGCACCTTGCGGAAAAGATAAAGGAGGGGATCGATCAGGTATTCGCGCCGCCATTTCCCCAAGGGGGTTTCGGTCACGGCCCACACAAAGTAGCGGTTCACAGGGTAGGTTTCACCGCCTTGCTGTAAACGCCTTGGCTCGGTCGTGGCTTCGTCAGTACGCGCCCAGGTGACAGAACGCACCTTGCGGTAATGCGGCGGGTACAGGTCGGCATTGTGGAAAACAGCATCCTGAAAATACCTGACCTTGGCCTTGAAGTGGCTGATGTATTCGGCCGCACTCATCTTGCGGGCCAGTCGCTTGACCTTGGTGTTGTCCGCCAGGTCCAGCTCGGCCTCAACGATCACGGCCACACCGCCGTAGCCGCCGATCACGGCGTAAAAGAGTTCCGCATTGACGGAAGGCGAAGCATCCTGCACGCTGCCGTCGGCCAGCACCACCCGGATCTCCCGCACCGACATCACCACTGCGCCCAGGCCCATGTAGCGACCGTGACAGTTGACGCTCAGCGCGCCGCCCACCGTGAAATTGGCATAGGTCTGCATGATCTTCACAGCGAGGTTGTGCGGATCAACAAATCGCTGGATGTCGCACCAGCGAATGCCAGCCTGCACGCGTATGGTTTTCTCCATCGGCGAGAAGCGGATGATCTGGTTGAGCTCACGCATGTCCAGGTGCAGGCTGCCGGGGCTGGCGGTCTGCCCGCCCATGCTGAAATGCCCGCCGCCCACCGACAGCGAGCCATCGGTACGGCGCACGGCATCGCACACCTCGTCCACGGTTTTGGGTTTGCTGATGGCCCAGACGGCAACCGGGTTGAGGCCGGTCACATCGTTCACGATCAAAGTGTTGTTGTGCATGTTGTGGTCCCGCGTCATCCTCTACCGCACCACCAGATAGTCGCCGCGCGGCGCCAACGGGTCGGGGCCCCAGCGATTGTCTTGCGGCAGGCCGCGCCTGAAGGCCAGTTGCCACGCCAGCCACAACGCGCCGGCCACCGGCACCAGGACCAGCAGCAGCCACCAACCCGAACGGTTGCGGTCATGCAGGCGCCGGATGCATAGCAATATCAGCGCCGCCAGTACCGGACCATTGATGAGCCAGGCCAGCACCACCGAAGGCGCCGGCCCTGCGGCTGCCCAGGCCAGGTACAAAACCATCCACGCGATGAGGCCATGCAGCCAGAAGCCACCGCGAGAAAGCCTGCCGCCAGCTTTAAAAAATTGAAGCGCAGTCATGTCTTGTCCTGTCCCAGAAGTTGTTCCACCTTCGCCCTCAGATCCAAAGGCTCCACTTTGTCCGCAGCAATTGGCATGCCTACATTCAGGCCCACCCGGTTGAAGAGCCCGCGCCGAAAGGGTCTGGTCATGGCAACTCCTTTTTCGGCGCGGCTGAAAAAGGAGCCCCATAAGTCGGTCAGCGCCATCGGCACCACATTGACCTGCACACCATCACGCCGGGCATTCTCCAGAATCTTCATGACGCCGCCTTTGAACTCCTGCAGTTCGCCATTTTTTGTAATGCCGCCCTCGGGAAATATTGCGAGCAGGTCACCATCACGCAGCACCTTGGCGGCGGCCTCGAAAGCCGCCTCGTACAACGCCGGGTCTTCCGTGCGCGGTGCAATCGGGATCGCCTTGGCCAGCCGGAACAGCCAGCCCAGAACCGGCATTTTGAAGATGCGGTGGTCCATCACAAAGTAGATGGGACGCGGGCTGGCGGCCATCAGCAGCACCGGGTCGACAAAGCTGACATGGTTGCAGGTCAGCACGGCAGCGCCGGTAGCAGGGATGTTGTCGTCACCGGTGATCTTGAAGCGGTAGACCAGGCGCGAGGCGATCAGGGCGATGAAACGCAGCAGGTACTCAGGCACCAGCATGAAGATGTAGAACGCCACCACCGCATTGGCCAATCCAACGAACAGGAAGATTTGCGGAATACTGAACCCGGCCTTGAGCAGCGCGCCGGCCAGGATAGCGCTGACGATCATGAACAGCGCATTGAGAATGTTGTTGGCCGCGATGATGCGCGCCCGGTGCGTGGACTGGCTGCGCAGCTGGATCAGCGCGTACATCGGCACGCTGTAGAGGCCGGCAAAGAGGCTGAGCCAGGCCAGGTCGATCATTACGCGCCAATGCACAGGCTGCGACATGAAGGCGCCCAGGGTCATAACGGGCGCTGACGGCAAGCCGCGCGAGGCGAAGTAAAGGTCAACCGCAAACACGCTCATGCCGATGGCTCCCACAGGAACCAGCCCTATCTCGACGTGGCGTTTGCTGAGCACTTCGCAGAGCAGCGATCCGGTCGCGATGCCGATGGAAAACACCACCAGCAGCAAAGACGCCACCTGCTCGTTACCGTGCAGCACCTCTTTGGCAAAACTCGGAAACTGGCTCAGGAATACCGCGCCAAAAAACCACATCCAGCTGATACCCAGCATGGAGCGGAATACCACCAGGTTGCCGTTGGCAAGCTTGAGGTTGCGCCAGGTTTCTGTCACCGGGTTCCAATTGATTTTCAGGCCTGGGTCAGTCGCTGGCGTCAGCGGAATAAACTGCGAGACAAGCCGGCCTACCAGTGCGAGGCCGATGCATGCAATGGCCACATAGTCCGGCCCGACCTGGGGTACGGCCACCATGAGCCCACCCACCACCTGGCCCAGCAAAATGGCCACGAAGGTGCCCATCTCGACCATGCCGTTGCCGCCGGTCAGCTCGCGCTCGTTGAGCGCCTGCGGCAGGTAGGCAAATTTGACCGGGCCGAATATCGTGGAATGCAGCCCCATCAAAAACGTGCAACCCAAAAGCACGGGCACCTGGACATTGG
>NZ_JBFUAZ010000108.1:0-9277 GCF_056406035.1 Polaromonas sp. P1_E1_2
GCGCAGCGCCGCGAATACCGCCCAGCGGGTTTTTGATCTCGTGGGCCAGGTTGCGGATCAACTCCTTATTGGCCTGCGCCTGGTCGATCAGGCGTTCTTCGCGCTCCTGCTTGGCTTGCTGCTCCAGCGGCAGCAGCTCCACAATCGCCTCACCCGGGGTGTCGGTTTGCGCCACCACCACATGCACGGGCAGCGGTTCGTGGTTCAGGCGCCTGAGCCACGCGTCGTAACGCAGGGCGGCAAATTCATTGCTGCCCGCACCCTCCAGCGCATTTTGCAAAATGAGCGGCTCGGTAAAGCAATCGGGGAGCTGTGAGCCTTCAATGGTCCGCCGCGAGGTGCCCAGCGCATCTTCCAGCGCGGCATTGGCAAACACCACGGTGCCGTTGGTACGCACCACTGCCACCAGCGTGGCCAGCAGGTCAAACGCCTGAAAGCGCGGGGGAAGTCCTTTGACCGGGACGGACGATAAAGCGACGCGGATGGAGGGCTTGTTCAAGCCGTCCATTTTCCTCCAGAAGCCGGCTTACTGGGACTTGCCGCGCTGGTTTAATTGGCGACGAGCGCAGCAGGCGGGGGGCCAGGCAGGCGGGAAATTTCGCGCTTCAGGCCGGCAATATCACTCTGGTTACGGGTGATGCTGTCCTTGAGCTCGGCCACGCGGTCCAGGTAACGCTGGTAGTTACGGCCTTCAATGCCCTGTTTCTCAGGTTCGCCGTTGTTGAATTCTTTTTGCTGCTCGGCCAGCTTGGCTTCGGCCTTTTTCAGTTCGGCCTCAAGGATGGCGCGCGAATCGTTGTCGCGGGCCCGCTGTTCGGGGCTGCCATCGGTGCGCGGGCCGCTAGAGCCTGCGGCCGCAGCCACGCGAACCGCGGCTTTGGGCACCGGCGTGCTCTGCATCACCGTCACATTGCCGCCGGACAACAGTTTGCAGCTCCGGGTTTGGGCGTCTTTTGTGTTGTTGATGTATTCAGGGGCCGCACCCCCGACTCCTGCACAGCGGTATACCTGCTGCGCCCATGCAGCATTCCCCGCGCCAGCCAGCAGCAACGACAAGGTAGAAAGCAATAAGGTGTGTTTCATAGGTACTCCCGATGCCCAATAAGGGCGAGGACGGTCTATCAGTATGCGGCAAAGGCGCCGAAATACAAAGCCAGCAAACCCACAACCGGCCGGGGCAATAAAAAAGGACGGCATCTGCCGTCCTTTTTTGACCACAAACTGTGTAAATAAACAGTAAGCGGTTGGGCTTTCGCCCCCCTGATTACAGGGAGTAGTACATCTCGAATTCGATGGGGTGGGTCGCCTGGCGCAGGCGGGTCACTTCACCCATCTTCAGTTCAATGTAGGCGTCAATCATGCTGTCGGTGAACACACCGCCCTTGGTCAGGAAGCTGCGGCCCACGTCAAGCGCGTCCAGCGCCTGGTCCAGGCTGTGGCAAACGGTTGGCACTTTTGCATCTTCCTCGGGTGGCAGATGGTACAGATCCTTGGTGGCGGCTTCGCCTGGGTGGATCTTGTTTTCCACGCCGTCCAGGCCGGCCATCATCAGGGCCGAGAAGCCCAGGTAAGGGTTCATCAGTGGATCGGGGAAACGCGCTTCGATACGGCGGCCCTTTGGATTGGCAACGTAAGGAATGCGGATCGATGCCGAACGATTTTTAGCCGAGTAAGCCAGCTTGACCGGCGCCTCATAGCCAGGAACCAGACGCTTGTAGCTGTTGGTGCCTGGGTTGGTGATGGCGTTCAGGGCACGTGCGTGCTTGATGATGCCGCCGATGTAGTACAGGGCGAAATCAGACAGGCCTGCATAGCCGTCACCGGCAAACAGGTTTTTGCCGTCTTTCCAGATGGACTGGTGAACGTGCATGCCGGAGCCGTTGTCGCCGACAACAGGCTTGGGCATGAAGGTGGCGGTTTTGCCGTAGGCGTTGGCCACGTTCTGCACGACGTATTTCAGGACCTGGGTCCAGTCGGCGCGCTGAACCAGCGTGCTGAAACGGGTACCGATTTCGTTCTGGCCGGCGCCGGCCACTTCGTGGTGGAACACTTCGACGGGGATGCCCAGCGATTCGAGGATCAGGGCCATCTCGGCGCGCATGTCTTGCGTGCTGTCGACAGGAGGCACGGGAAAGTAGCCGCCCTTGACGGTAGGACGGTGGCCGCGATTGCCGCCTTCGAGCTTGGCGCCGGAGTTCCAGGGTGCTTCGTATTCTTCGATCTTGAAGAAGGTGCCCGACATGTCAGTGTTCCAGCGCACGTCGTCAAAGATGAAGAACTCTGGCTCAGGGCCGAAGTAAGCGGTGTCGCCCAGGCCGGAAGCCTTGAGGTAAGCCTCTGCGCGCTGCGCGATGGAGCGCGGGTCGCGGTCATAGGCTTTGCYGTCGGCGGGCTCGAGCACGTCACAGCTCATGAACAGAGTGGTTTCTTCAAAGAACGGATCGATGTTGGCCGTCTTTGGGTCAGGCATCAGTTGCATGTCGGAGGCTTCAATGCCCTTCCAGCCGGCAATTGAGGAGCCGTCGAATGCATGGCCYGACGTGAATTTGTCTTCGTCAAAGTGGGACACGGGCACGGTCACGTGCTGTTCTTTGCCCCGGGTATCGGTAAAACGGAAGTCAACAAACTTGACCTCGTTTTCCTTGACCATTTTCATGACGTCTGCGACGGTCTTTGCCATCAAAATCTCCTGTTGCTGGATGGGTGGTTGAAAAATCTATTCGGGCTGTCGAATGCACTTTTTGTGCCACAGACATTGGCGCTTCAGTTTCCCGCCAAGCCCCGGATTGTGCCGTGATCTGGCTTCAGTTCCAGCCTTTGGCAGGCTGAAAATGCAAAAAACACCGGCCGACAACGAATGCACCATGATCGTGCATTAACATAAGCGCACAAGATTGGTGCAAAAAAATCAACGCACCAACTCAGGGCCAAACTTCAGGTCAAATTTGTGCAGCCCGGCCAGCATGGCCGGATAGGCCAAATTGACCGCCTCGGGCGCGCCTTTGACGCCCAGTTCAATATGGCGGCCATATTCCGGGTGATCCACGCTGGGCAGGCTAAACACTTTCACTCCCGCATGGGCCGCTTCAATATCGAGCATCAGGGGCGTGAGCATGGCCTCCATGGACCCAAAAATGATCACCGACTTCTCGGTGTAAGGCGATTTTTGGTGCAGGTGGGCGTACTGGTTGTCGAGCACCCATTCAATCATCGGCCAGGCCATCACCGGGAAGCCGGGAACGAAGTGAACCGCCCCCTGCCCCGCCCGGCAGGTAAAGCCCGGAATCTTGTTGTAYGGATTCGGAATAATCTCCGCGCCGACCGGAAACACGCCCATGTTCAGGCGGTGGATGTTGTCGTCGCGGTCAGGCTCGTAGGGTGTCCCCTGCTCTTTCGCCACATCCGCCATGCGTTCGAGGATCAGTGTTTTGGCCGTGGGATGCAGCGCAAGGTCAACGCCCAACGCTCTGGCGGCGCACTGCCGGGTGTGGTCGTCAGGTGTGGCCCCTATACCGCCGCAGGAGAACACCACGTCGCCGTTCTCATGCGCCGCTGCGAACGCGCGTGCCAGCGTGGCCGTGATACGCGCCGGATCGTCGCCGACGTAGTCGGCATAGGCCAGCTGCAAGCCGCGCGCACCCAGCAGTTCGATGGCTTTCGGCAGGTGTTTGTCGGCTCGTTTGCCGGAAAGGATTTCGTCGCCGACGATGATGAGGCCGAATTGTGGGGTCATGTTCAGGCTTGCCAGGTAATGGGTTCAGGGTTGTGATTCGGGCTTGCCGCCCAGCGAACCGAAGCTGGGCGCCGGCCCGGGGAGGGCATCGGGGGCCAGCTCATTTGCTATCGATTCAATAGCTGCTTGCGCAAGCGGGTCGGGCGCCAGGGCATTATTCTTCTTGCGAAGTTGTTCCAGGGCCGACAGCGTGTAGTGCGCAAACCAGAGCGAGGAAAACGCAAACACCAGGGTGTAGATCCAGATGGCCACCGGCACCAGGATGGGCGCCATGGCTACAAACATCGCGCCCGAGGCCCACAGCAGGCTGGGTGCCGCGCCCAGGTAGCCGCTGAACACACCGATCGCCAGCAGCGGCAGGCGATGTTCCTTGAATATCTGGCGCCGCTCTTCACTGCTGGCGTGGTCCACCATGGCGTCATAAGACATGACGCGGTAAGTCAGCCAGCCCCAGATCAGCGGGGGCAACACCAGGATCAGCGGGGGAATCAGCCAAAGCGGAATCGAAACGACCAGCGCCACCACGGCCAGCAAGGTCGAGCCCAGCGACCAGAACAAACTGGTGAACAGTGAACCGCCCCGTTTGCGCTCCATCTGGGGAAAGCGCCGTTCAGCCACCAGGGCCACCATGGCCGGTGTCATGAGCAGTGCCACGAAGAGCAACGCCACGATCACAATCACGGGGATCGCCAGGAACAGCAACAACGCCGGAGCCAGCACCGTGCGCAGGTCGCTCAGGCCGAGGCCCTCAAGCCAGCGCACCAGCGTGCCGACAAGCTCATAGCTTCCGATCTGCGACCGGATAGCTTCCACGGCATCGTTCCAGAAAAAATATCCCAGGCCGAGCGAGATCACCACCATGATGATCAGCGGCAGGACGGACAACGCAATGACCCGCGGGTGCAGGCAATACATCGCGGCGCGCCAGAAGGCGTCTAGGAGTTTGCTCATGACCGACAGGATAACGCAGCCCCATGGCTACCGAAAACACGGCGGATGTCTTCAACCCAGCATGAGCCGCGGGACTGGCTTTGCCAGACCGCAGGCGGGCGGCCCCCTCGGGGGGGCAGCGCATTACACGAAGTGAAAAGCGTGGGGGCTCATGCTTCAGGCCCGGCCAAACAAGCGCTTGAGGCCCATCCATTGCTGCGACCAGAAACCTTTGCCGTAGTCGCGGTTGGCTTCGACCTGGTCGCGAATGCCCGTCGGGTCATAGCGCTGCTCAAAATTGACCGTGCGGAACAGCATGTCCCACCAAGGGAGCAGCACGCCGAAGTTGTGGCCCCCCAGCGTTTTGGGGCCATGGCTTTCGTGGCCAATGCCGATGCTGTGGTGCAAACGGTGAAAGCGCGGGCTGATCCACAGGCGCTCGCCCACCTGCCCGAACCACATCCGCACATTGGCATGCTGAAAGCTTTCGCTGAGCTGGGTAAAGGCCACGATGGCGATGAACTGCCCCGGTGCCACGCCGATGAGCTGGGCCACCAGCACGACGATGGAGTCGACCAGGATGTCGTCCAGCAGGTGGTTGCGGTTGTCGCTCCACATCGTCATCTGCCGCTGCGCATGGTGCAGCGAATGCAGGCGCCACCACCACTCGATCTGGTGCTGGCCGCGATGCGTCCAGTACGCCACAAAGTCAAACACCACGAGGTAAATCGCGAAGCTGACGAGGGCGTTGTCCGTCACACCCGGCCAGAGCTGGTCTAAATGAAAAGTGCCGTAGCCGGCCGTGCGCAGCGCGCCAAACGCCTCGTCAAACCACGGGTCCAGCGTGAAAAACAGCGCGATGCGAAACAAGCCCAGCCGGTGGATCAGGGTGTAGAGCACATCGGTGCGTATGGTGGCCCGGTCCAGCACGGGCTCTACCGGCCGCCAGCGCTGCAGCGGGCCGACGATGGCCAGCAAGATCAGCACCTGGATCACGCCCACCATGAACCAGGCAGTGGCGTCGTAGCCGTCTTCCAGCAGGTTGCCCATGCCCAGCGCAAACATGGCCGGCTGCACGGCGGACTCAAACAGCCACTGCTGCGCCATTGAAAAGAGATCGCTGAACCAGTCCATGTGGCTTATTTTGAAGGCCTGGCAGGTGCCGGCGTGGCCTGCGACGCAATCCAGTCTTTGTACTGGGGATGTTCAGCCAGGGTTTTGAAGCAAAAGCCCCGCGACTGCAGGCCGGTGATGAGCGGCTCCAGCACGGCAGGCGCCCAGGGGTCCTTGCGCGACCAGATGCCCAGGTGGGCCAGCAGGATGTCGCCGGAGCGGATGTCGCGCAGCGCCTTCTTCAGCAGGAAATCATTGCCGAACCTCTCGCTGGCCAGCTCATCACCCAGGAAACCGGCGGGCGACCAGCCCACATGCTCAAAGCCGCAGGACTTGGCCGCTGCCAGCAGCGCGGGCGAAGTCTTGCCGCCCGGCGCGCGAAAAAGCGGCAGTGTTTTTTTGCCGGTGATTTCTTCGAGGCGCTTGCTGGACTTGCCGATTTCTTCGCAGTACTGCTTCGCCGTCCAGGTGAAGTCCTTGCCTTCCAGCGGGCCCGCAGAAGGCCGCATCCTGAACTGYACCGGTGTATCGGGTGCGCCGGGTACATCGCCCCGCCAGTAAACGTGGTCCCAGGTGTGCGAGGCAAATTCGTGGCCTTCACCCGCCCGCGCCTTCCACCAGCCAGCCCACTGTGTGCCCAGGCTGCCATCGCCGGTTTGCGTGCGCTCATTGGCGGCAAAAAAGGTGACCTTGACCTTGTGCCTGTTCAGCACGTCAGCCATCAGCGGCGCAACAGCCATGTGGCCAGTGTCCAGCGTCAGGTAAACGGGTTTGCAGGCCGCTTCGGCCGGCTGCGGCGCGTTTTGTGCGGATTTTTGTGCATTGTTTTTGCCTGTAGCCCATACAGGATGAGCGCAAGCAGCTACAAAAACGATAGCAAGCATCGTCTGCAACAGACCAGCCGTAGCGGCGGTCGGCGGGGACTTTTCAAGCAAGCCGGGGCCGCGGAACCGGCTTCGCYGGGCCGCAGGCGCAGCGGCCCCCCCGGGGGGCAGCGACCCACACGAAGTGGGGGAGCGTGGGGGCCTATCTAGCGGCGTGGTCAAGCGTCCAGACGCCATGGGGGCTCTTTCCAACATTGACCTGCCGGACGATCTTGTGGCTTGCCACGTCGATCACCGTGAGCTTGCGTGCCCAGCGCGATGTGACCAGTATCTGCTTGCCGTCACGGCTCACGTCGATACAGTCAGGGCCGCCCGGCGCGGGGTAGTTGTCCACCACTTCCAGGGTCTGCAGGTCGATCTTGCTGATGCTGTTGGCCACGCGGTTGCTGACCAGCACATGGCGTTTGTCGCCGAAGGCGCGGAACGCGTGCGCTCCGGCACCGGTCTTGATGACCTTGGTGCGCTGCGGTTGCGCTCCGCTCACGTCATACACCTCGACGGCGTCGCCGCCGGTCAGGCCCACCAGCAGGTGCTTGTCGTCGGCTGTGCCGTACACGTCGGCCGGGATGGAGCCGGTCTTGACGCGCCACTTGATGGACTGGCTGGGCAGGTCGATGGCGATCAGCTCGTCGCTGTCCTRCATGGTCGAATAAACCGTGGTGCTTTTGGTGTCTATCCACAGATGGCTTGGCGTGCGACCGGTGGCCACGCGCCTGGCCAGCGTGATGTCCTTGCCGTCCCACTTGTAGATGTCGATGTGGTTGAGGCGGTTGGCGGCCGTGACAAACCATTTCATGTCGGGAGAAAAGCGCAATTGGTAGGGGTCGATGATGCCGCGCACCGTGCGCTGCACTTCAGCGGTTTTCGGGTCGATGAAGGTGAGCGAGTCCGACAGCGCGTTGGCAACAATCACCGACTTTTCATCGGGCGTGAGGTACAGGTGATGCGGCTGCTTGCCGGTGGCAATGCGTCTGGTTTCCGTCCAGGTGGCCGGGTTGATCACGCTGACACTGTCTTCGAGCGAGTTCAGCACAAAAACAGGCGTTGTGATTCCCGAAAGTGCGGCACCAGCGGCGGCCGTCTGGGCAAAGGCGGTGGAGCATGCCAAACCGGCAAGGGCAAGCAGCCAGGCGGCGGCAAAACGGACGAAAACATTCACAAAAACGGTCTTTCTACGTGCAACCGGCTAGTGTACCGGGCGTCAGCGATGGCAAATGCGTAAAGGTGCCCAAAAGTCCTCTGCGGCCCCTTTTCCCAACGCCAGATTCGCCCAATCGTTTACATCCTTTACGATGCAACGATGAATTTGATGGAGATCAACGGCGCGCGCCTGGAGGTCAGGCACATCGCCGGGCGCGTCGACCTCGCTCCGGTGGTTTTCCTGCATGAAGGCCTGGGCTCGGTCAGCCTCTGGACGCAGCGCGGCCTGGACTGGCCCCAGGCGGTATGCACGGCAACCGGGCGGGCGGGTTTGGTGTATTCGCGGCGCGGCTACGGGCAGTCAGAGCCCGTACCAAACGTACGCGGTGAACCGGCAGAGCAGAACGGCCAGCGCACCGGCCGCCTGTTGCCCGACTACATGCAACGCGAGGCCTGGGAAGTGTTGCCCGCGCTGCTGGATACGCTGCGGGTTGAAAACCCCGTGTTGCTCGGCCATTCCGACGGCGCCAGCATCGCCCTGCTCCACGCCAGCCGCCACCCGGTTTCGGCCTGCATCGCGATGGCACCCCACGTGCTGGTCGAAGACATCGCAGTTCAGGCCATTGCCCAGGCCAGAACCGCGTTTGAATCAGGAGGTTTGCGCGAGCGCCTGGCTCGTTACCACGCGGATGTAGACGTCGCTTTCTGGCAATGGAACGATGTCTGGCTGTCACCTGCCTTTCGCAGCTTTGACATCCGGCCGGAGTGCGCGCGCATTGCGGCGCCGCTGCTGCTCATTCAGGGGCTTGAGGATGAGTACGGCACGATGCGGCAGCTGGACGAAATTGCACTGGCAGCACCCCATGCCCGGCAACTGAGGCTGGCCGCCTGCGGACACTCACCTCAGCGCGACCAGCCTGAAAAAACGGTTGAAGCGATCACTGACTTTCTCAAAGACATCGATTGAACCGTCCGGCATCAGCTACGTTTTTTATAGCTGCCTGCGCCCGCACCTATTGGTCCACAGGCCGATTTCATTTAGGAAAACAAGGCCTGGACCGTCATTTCAACGGGAGCAGGCGCCGCTCAAGCCTCTTTGACTTCGATGTGGTACATCGCCCACGGGCAGGATGCAAAGCGCGCCGGCAGCGGCTTGGCAGCCATGTCGGAAAAACGGTCGGCATCGTACACCGCCCAAAGCGGACCCAGCCCACCCAGCGTCATGGGCTGGCCGTCCAGGTGGGTGGCAACGATGAAGCGGTATTTGCTGGCTTCGGCGGCGGTGACCTGGGCTGCGTAGCCGTCCACGGCGCGCAGGAAAAGCGTCGTCTTGTCGGTCAACTTCACGCCTGTAGCTTTCATGACATCGGCCAGCAAGGGGCCTTTGAGGGTGTGTGGCTTGCTGTCGTATTCCAGCGTCGGCTTGATGGTGACGGCCGGCAGCGCGGTGAGTGCGGCAAAGTCAAAGGCATGGGCC
>NZ_JBFUAZ010000109.1:0-9186 GCF_056406035.1 Polaromonas sp. P1_E1_2
CGCCACCACCCGCCCCTGCTTGAGCATGGCGATGCGGCTGCACAGGGCCTCAGCTTCTTCGAGGTAGTGCGTGGTGAGCAGCACCGTGCTGCCCTGCTTGTTGAGTTTGGCGATGAACTGCCACAGCGTCTGGCGCAGTTCGACATCAACGCCAGCAGTGGGCTCGTCCAGCACGATGACCTGCGGCTTGTGCACCAGCGCCTGCGCCACCAGCACGCGGCGCTTCATGCCGCCGGAGAGCTGGCGCATGTTGGCATTGGCTTTGTCGGCCAGCCCCAGGCTGACGAGCAGCTCGTCGATCCAGTCGTCGTTGCGTTTGATGCCGAAATAGCCGGACTGGATGCGCAGCGCCTCGCGCACGGAGAAAAAGGGGTCGAACACCAGTTCCTGGGGTACGACGCCGAGCTTTCGCCTTGCATTGGCATAGTCGGTGAGCACGTCGCTGCCATGCACCAGGACCTGGCCGCTGCTGGCGCGCGAAAGGCCGGCGAGTATGCTGATGAGAGAGGTTTTGCCGGCGCCGTTAGGGCCCAGCAAGCCAAAAAATTCACCTTGCCGGATATCAAAACTGACKTCGTCCAGCGCCTTGACARCAGGCCCCGTCTGATTTCGCGTGGATGAGTAGGTTTTGGAGACGGACTGAAATGAGATCGCTGGCATGAGCCCGCCATTTTAAGGGCGGATGCTGTTTTTATCCGGGTCGGCGGCTGAATGCCCTGCGTCAGGACCCCGATGGGCGAAGAAACCCGAAAGCGGCGTCTCAGGCCGCCGGGGCGGCAGCGGCGGGAATCAGCTCTGCCACGCCATACAGGCCTGCCAACTGACGCAGGCGAGCCGGCAAGCCGGCCACCGAAAACGCCTTGCCGGCAGCCAGCGCTTCACGCCGGCATTCCAGCAGCACCGCCAGCGCGGAGGAGTCAAACTCCTTCAGCGCGCCTGCATCGGCCACCACGCCGGCCGGCTGGGACAGCACGGCCTGCTTGAGGCCGAGAGCAAACCCGGCAGCCTCGGCATGCGTGAGGACAGAAGGAAGCGTCAGCACTGGCGATGCCTGCTCAGGGCTTCTTGGCAACAGCTGCGCCTGCGCCGGTGTTGGACTGGTTGCGCTGAACCAGGGAAGCGATCAGGCCATCGACGCCCTTGGCGCTGATTTCCTGGGCGAACTGGGTACGGTAGGTTTCCACCAGCCAGACGCCCAGCACGTTGAGGTCATAGATCTTCCAGCCCGTAGCGGTTTTTTCCATGCGGTAATCCAGCTGGATTGGATCGCCCCGGCCCAGAACTTCGGTGCGTACGACGACTTCAGTGTCTTCCGGAGCCGCACGCAGCGGTTTGACATTGACGCTCTGGTCGCTGACCTGTGCCAATGCGCCGGAATAGGTGCGGATCAGCAGGGTCTTGAACTCGTCCTGAAGCTTCTTTTGCTGCTCAGGCGTGGCCTGGCGCCAGTTGCGGCCCACGGCAGAGGCCGTCATGCGTGTGAAGTTCACGTTAGGCATGATCTTGCTGTCGACGAGCGCGAGCACCCGGGTGAGGTCACCGGCTTTTACAGCCTTGTCCGTCTTGATGTTGTCCAGCACATCGGCCGAGACGCGCTTGATCAGGGCATCGGGTGCCTCATCGGCTGCGCGAACGAACGGCGCAGACCCCATCAGGGCCAGGCTGAGGGCGGCGGTGAATAAATGGCCAAGTGTTCTGCGTTTCATGATTTTCCTTCTATGACGAAGCATGCGGCTGCGAAAATTGCAGTACCCCTATGGATACGTCGCTGCTGCAACCGATGGTTCGATGGTTATTCTGCGGGATGGTTTCCGGGCTGTGAATGAAGTTTTACGGCAGTCTTGTAAATATTGTTTGCAATCAACAGCCTTTTGACCCCTGTTCAAACCCGGGATGACACTATTTGGCGGCGGAGGCTGGTGCCGCCGGGGCGGCCGATGTGCCTTCCGGCAAATCGTAACGTTCCTCTTTTTCCACCGAAGTCCCGCCTATCAGGCTACGGCGGCGCTGCAGGTAGATTTCGCGGGTGAAGCTGTATTTGTCGAGTGCGGCCTGGTCCAGGACATCACCGGCCCCGAGCACGTTGGCCCTGGCGTTCACCAGGCGCAAAGTCGTCAGGGAATTGCGGGCACGGACATTGTCGATCCGGCTTACCAGGTCGCCCTGGTAATCAACCAGCGAACCTACCGAATCACGCGCGGAAGAAGGGCCCAGCAAAGGCAGCACGAGGTAGGGGCCCGAGCCCACACCCCAAACGCCGAGCGTCTGGCCAAAATCTTCCGAGTGTTTGGGAATCTTCAGATCGCTGGCAACGTCAAAAATGCCACCCACGCCCCAGAGGGTATTGGTCGTGACACGGAAAAAACTTTCGATAGAAGCCTGGCCTTTACCCTGGAGCAGGTTGTTGACGGTGGACCACACGTCGGAAATGTTGCCGAAGAAATTGGTGACACCGGTGCGCACAGGCGCAGGCGTGATATCCCGGTACGCGGTTGCCACGGGTTTGACGACGGCGCGGTCCACGCCGTCATTGAAACTGAACATGGTCCGGTTGAACGGCTCCAGCGGATCGGATGGGCTCGCATTGGGACCGGTAGCACACCCCTGGAGAAGTGCCAGTGCAAGCACTGCCGCAGCCCAGCCGGCCGGTTTTTTCATCGTGATTTCTGCTGTCATTTTTTTTCTGGCGTCCCTGATGGCGGCGCAGACCCTGATCCGGAACTGCTGTCTGCCGCCTTGCTGTATAAAAACTGGCTGATCAGATTCTCAAGCACCACGGCGGACTGCGTGTTTTTGACCACGTCCCCTGCGGCAAGATTTTTCTCGTCCCCACCGGCCTCCACGCCGATGTACTGCTCGCCCAGCAATCCGCTGGTCAAAATCTTCAGCGAGCTGTCTTTCGGGAACACGTAACGGCTTTCCATCGCCAGATTGACGCTGGCCTGGTAGGACTTGTCGTCGAAAGTGATATTTTCAACCCTGCCCACTACCACGCCAGCGCTTTTGACAGCGGCTCGCGGCTTGAGGCCACCAATGTTGTCGAATTTCGCCGTCACCTTGTAGGAGGTATCGAAATTCAGGCTGAGCAAATTCGCGGACTTGAGCGCCAGAAACAGGATGGCGGCGCCGCCAATCAACACGAACAAACCCACCCACAAATCATTTTTGGAACGTTGCATCGTTTTCTTTCAGTGGCCTGGTCCGGCGTTTTCGCCATTCCGGGCTGTTTTGTCCTTGCGGGGTTCACCCAAGGCAAACACTGGGAAGCAGGATTTTCTCATGGGCGAATTAAAAATGTATGAAGACGGTTTTAAAGGCTGAACATCGAGGCGGTCAGCAGGAAATCCAGCCCCAGCACGGCCAGCGACGCAACCACCACGGTCCGCGTGGTCGCGCGCGACACGCCCTCAGGCGTCGGCTGGGCCTCGAAACCCTGGTGCAAGGCCACAAAAGTGACCGTGACGCCAAACACAAAACTCTTGATGATGCCGTTGCCTACGTCGCGCCAGACATCGACACCGGACTGCATCTGGCTCCAGAAGGAGCCCGCATCAATACCGATCATGACCACACCCACCAGCCAGCCACCCATGATGCCCACAGCGCTGAACACGGCAGCCAGCAGGGGCATGGCGATGATGCCGCCCCAGAAGCGGGGCGCCAGGATGCGCCGCACCGGGTCTACCGCCATCATTTCCATGGCTGAGAGCTGTTCGCCGGCTTTCATCAGGCCGATTTCGGCCGTCAACGCCGTGCCGGCGCGGCCGGCAAACAGCAAAGCAGTGACCACCGGCCCGAGTTCGCGCACGAGGCTGAGCGCCACCAGCAAGCCCAGCGCTTCTGCCGAGCCATAGCGCTGCAGCGTGTAGTAGCCCTGCAGGCCCAGCACAAAGCCGACAAACAGACCCGACACGGCAATGATGGCCAGCGAGTAGTTGCCCAAAAAGAAAATCTGGTCGCGCACCAGGCCAAAGCGGGCCAGGGCCGGGCCGGTGAGGGCCACCAGCCGGGACATCAACCGCGCGGCGTAGCCCAGCTCGGCCAGCTGGCTGCGCACGGAAAAACCGAGGCCGGAAATCAGCGCGACAGGGCTATAGCGGCTCATGCGCGCTTCCCTGATTTGGCCGCCGGGTCGCCGAAATCGGCATCCACAGTGGGGCCCGGATAGTGGAATTTCACGGGGCCTTCGCTTTCGGCATTGACGAACTGGTGCACCAGCGGATCGGTGGAGCGACGCACCTCGTCAGGTGTGCCCTGCGCCGCAATGCCACCATTGGCCAGGATGATGACCTTGTCGGCAATGCGGAAGGTTTCTTCCAGATCATGCGACACCACCACGCTGGTAATGCCCAGCGTATCGTTGAGCTGGCGTATGAGCTGCGCGGCGGTACCGAGCGAGATCGGATCGAGCCCGGAGAACGGTTCGTCGTACATGATGAGTTCCGGGTCCAGCACAATGGCCCGCGCCAGCGCAACCCGGCGGGCCATGCCGCCCGAAATCTCGCTGGGCAGCAGGTCCCGCGCGCCGCGCAGGCCCACCGCATTGAGTTTCATCAGCACGATATCGCGGATCAGGGCTTCACCCAATTCGGTGTGCTCGCGCAAGGGAAACGCCACATTGTCGAAAACACTCAGATCGGTGAACAACGCACCGAACTGGAACAGCATGCCCATGCGACGGCGCGCGGCATAGAGTTCCGCCTGGGCCAGCTTGCCGACGTCCTTGCCGTCGAACAGCACAGCGCCGCTGACAGCCTTTTGCTGCCCGCCGATGAGGCGCAGCACGGTGGTTTTGCCGCCTCCCGAAGCGCCCATCAGCGCGGTAACCTTGCCGCGAGGCACGGACAGCGTGACCTTGTCCAGGATGACGCGATCACCGGCGGAGCCGGGGTAGGAAAACGTCACATCCTTGAACTCAACCAATGATGAAGCGGAAATGTCGGGCATTGAAGGAGAAAAGACAGGCCAGCAGGTGTGTTGGCTTGGGTAAGTAATACCGAATGATACGGGGTTTGCCCTTATACAGCCCCTGACCGGAAACCAAAAACCTTGGGCTGAGCGGCCTAAAGCAGCGAGGGTGGCCCAAAAAAGCGGCCGCCTTATCGGGCCGATAGTGGCCGCAAGCCACAACTATCCGGCGCAAGCAGCTATTTTTTTGATAGCACCCGGGGTTTTCGGTGTTATTTGCCAACCAGGCAGGTGTGCGCAAAGCGCAACGGACCGTCACGCCAATTGGGTGATTTCTGGAGGTTTGGCACCATTTCACGCAACCCGGGCACCAGCTTGGGCCTCACAATCGCCCCTTTTTGGCGATTTGAGAAGGCCGGCGCGGCGCTTAGCGAGGCAGGTCGCTAAAGCCCATCAGAAACTCGTCGACCGCGCGCGCGGCCTGGCGGCCTACGCGCACCCCAAGCGCGAGCTTGGGGTTTATTTAACCGCCCCTTGGGGCGATTTGAGAAGGCCGGCGCGGCGCTTAGCGAGGCAGGTCGCTAAAGCCCATCAGAAACTCGTCGACCACGCGCGCGGCCTGGCGGCCTACGCGCACCCCAAGCGCAAGCWTGGGGTTTATTTAACCGCCCCTTGGGGCGATTTGCGAAGGCCGGGCGCGGCGCTTAGCGAGGCAGGTCGCTAAAGCCCATCAGAAACTCGTCGACGGCGCGCGCGGCCTGGCGGCCTTCGCGAATCGCCCATACCACCAGGCTCTGGCCGCGGCGGATGTCGCCGGCGGCAAACACCTTGGGCACGTTGGTGGCGTAGCCACCGGTGAAGTCAGTATGGGCCTTGGCATTGCCACGGTTGTCTTTTTCGATGCCGAACGCGTCCAGAACCGACGCCACCGGTGAAACAAATCCCATGGCCAGCAGCACCAGGTCGGCCTTGAGGGTTTGCTCGGAGCCAGGCACTTCCACCATCTTGCCGTCTTTCCATTCGACACGAACGGTCTTCAGGCCGGTGACCTTGCCTTTTTCGCCAATCAGTTCCTTGGTGGAGATGGCGAACTCGCGCTCGCAGCCTTCTTCGTGGCTGGAAGAGGTGCGCAGCTTGATCGGCCAGTAAGGCCAGGTCATGGGGCGGTTTTCTTCCTCGGGCGGCTGGGGCATCAGTTCAAACTGGGTGACGCTGACCGCGCCGTGGCGGTTGCTGGTGCCCACGCAGTCGGAGCCGGTGTCGCCGCCGCCAATCACGATGACGTGCTTGCCGTCGGCGCGCAGCTGGCCTTTGACCTTGTCACCGGCATTGATCTTGTTTTGCTGGGGCAAAAACTCCATCGCGAAGTGAACGCCGTCCAGGTCGCGGCCGGGGACGGGCAGGTCGCGCGATTGTTCGGCGCCGCCGGTCAGGATGACGGCATCGAAGTCTTTCTGGAGTTGCTCAGGGGTAATGCTTTCTTTCGCCCAGTTGGTGACTTTGGAGTCCTTAGGCAGGCTGCCCACCATCACGCCGGTGCGGAAGTTCACGCCTTCGGCCTTCATTTGCTCGACGCGGCGGTCGATATGGACCTTTTCCATCTTGAAGTCAGGGATGCCGTAGCGCAGCAGGCCGCCGACGCGGTCGTTCTTCTCGAACAGCGTCACCTCATGGCCGGCGCGCGCCAACTGCTGCGCGGCGGCCATGCCGGCGGGACCGGAGCCGACCACGGCAACCTTCTTGCCGGTCTTGTGCTTGGGCATCACAGGCTTGACCCAGCCTTCGGACCAGGCGCGGTCGATGATGGCGTGCTCGATGGACTTGATGCCGACGGCGTCGTCGTTCACGTTCAGCGTGCAGGCGGCTTCGCAGGGTGCCGGGCAGATGCGGCCGGTGAACTCGGGGAAGTTGTTGGTGCTGTGCAGCGTGTCGATCGCGTTTTTCCAGTCGGCGCGAAACACCATGTCGTTGAAGTCAGGAATGATGTTGTTGACCGGGCAGCCGCTGTTGCAAAACGGCGTGCCGCAGTCCATGCAGCGCGCGGCCTGCTTGTTGGCCTGCGCGTCGTCCAGCCCGATGACAAATTCCTTGTAGTTCTTCAGGCGCTCCGGCACGGGCTTGTAGCCCTCTTCGATGCGCTCGTATTCCATGAAGCCGGTGATTTTTCCCATGATGCGTCCTGTGCAATTCTTTTAAGCGTTTTATGCCGCCAGCCCTTTAAGGATGAGCGCAAGCAGCTATAAATTTAATAGCAAACGTAAGGTGGCGTGAGAGCTTCAGCAGCCTTACTTGGCCGCCACCGCTTCCTGGTTGGTGGCGACCTGAGCCCTTGTGGTCTCGGTCGCGGCTTCCAGGCGGCGTTCCTTGCGCTCAATCAGCGCCTTCTTGTATTCGTTCGGGAAGACCTTCACAAACTTCAGGCGTGACTCGCTCCAGTTGTCGAGCAGCTCGCGCGCGCGCTTGCTGCCGGTCCAGCGGTTGTGGTCTTGCAAGAGGCGCTTGAGCAATTCCTCATCGCTTTGTTCGGCATGCCAGTCGGCCTTGTCATGGGTGTGCTGCTCGGCCGTGGTGACGATGCGGTCCATCGACACCATCGACGTGTTGCAGCGCGTGRCAAACAAACCGTCTTCGTCATACACATAAGCCACCCCACCACTCATGCCGGCGGCGAAGTTGCGGCCGGTCTTGCCCAGCACCGCGACGGTGCCGCCCGTCATGTATTCGCAGCCGTGGTCGCCCGTGCCTTCAACGACCGCCGTGGCGCCCGAGAGCCGCACGGCAAAACGTTCGCCGGCCACGCCGCTGAAGAAGGCTTCGCCGGTGGTTGCGCCGTAGAGCACGGTGTTGCCGACGATGGTGTTCTTCACCGCATCRCCGCGGAAGTCGATRCTSGGGCGCACGACGATACGGCCGCCCGACAGGCCCTTGCCGGTGTAGTCGTTGGCGTCACCGATCAGGTACATGGTGATGCCYTTGGCCAGGAAGGCGCCGAAAGATTGGCCGCCCGTGCCTTCGAGTTGGATGCGCAGCGTGTCGTCGGGCAGGCCTTGCGGGTGGTGGCGTGTCAGCTCGCCCGACAGCATCGCGCCGACGGTGCGGTTGACGTTGCGCGCCACTTCGATGAACTGGACTTTTTCRCCCTTTTCAATTGCGGCTTTCGATTTTTCGATCAGACGCACGTCCAGCGCTTTTTCGAGCGCGTGGTCTTGTTCCATCACGTGCATGCGCGGCACGTCGGCCGGCACATTCGGCTGGTAGAAAAGGCGGGCGAAATCGAGGCCGCTGGCTTTCCAGTGCTCGATGCCTTTTTGCGTGTCGAGCAGGTCGGCGCGGCCGATCAGGTCGTCAAACTTGCGCACGCCGAGCTGCGCCATCAGCTGGCGCGCCTCTTCGGCGACGAAGAAGAAGTAATTGACCACATGCTCGGGCTTGCCGCTGAATTTCTGGCGCAGCACAGGGTCTTGTGTGGCCACACCAACAGGGCAGGTGTTGAGGTGGCACTTGCGCATCATGATGCAGCCCTCAACGACCAGCGGCGCGGTGGCAAAACCGAATTCATCAGCGCCCAACAGCGCGCCGATGATGACGTCTCGGCCGGTTTTCATCTGGCCGTCAGCCTGCACGCGGATGCGGCCGCGCAGGCGGTTGAGCACCAGGGTCTGCTGGGTTTCGGCCAGGCCAATTTCCCAGGGCGAGCCGGCATGCTTGATGGACGACCAGGGCGAAGCACCCGTGCCGCCGTCGTGGCCGGCAATTACCACGTGGTCGGACTTGGCCTTGGCCACGCCCGCTGCAATGGTGCCAACGCCGACTTCACTCACCAGCTTGACGCTGATGCTGGCGCGCGGGTTCACGTTCTTCAGATCGTGGATCAGCTGGGCCAGATCTTCGATGGAGTAGATGTCGTGGTGSKGCGGCGGCGAGATCAAACCGACGCCGGGCACCGAGTAGCGCAGGTGGCCGATGTATTCGCTGACTTTTCCGCCGGGCAGCTGGCCGCCCTCGCCGGGCTTGGCGCCCTGGGCCATCTTGATCTGGATCTGGTCCGCCGACACCAGGTATTCGGCCGTGACACCAAAACGCCCCGACGCGACCTGCTTGATGCGCGAGCGCAGCGAATCGCCGTCCTGCAGCGGCAAATCAACCTCGACCTGTTTAGGGCCGATCACGCTTTTCAGCGTCTCGCCCTTCTTGATGGGGATGCCCTTGAGTTCTTGCCGGTAGCGGTTCGGGTCTTCACCGCCCTCGCCCGTGTTGCTCTTGCCGCCGATGCGGTTC